>NZ_CAMHZG010000005.1:0-154751 GCF_946190115.1 Streptococcus mitis
CTTAACCCCTTGACCAACGGACCAGAGTTGTTATTTTCAACTCTTACTATTATACCGACTTTTCAAACTTTGTCAACTACTTTTTTAAACTTTTTTTATTAATTTTACAACAGCTTCAGTTCGAGCTGTATGTGGGAACATATCGACCGACTGGATATAATGAAGATCATAGACTTCTACTAAGCGTACCAAATCACGAGCCAAGGTCGAAACATTACAAGAAATATAAACCATTTTTTCTGGCACATAAGTAAGAATAGTATCTAATAACTTATCATCCAGACCTGTACGTGGTGGGTCCACAATCAGAGCATCTGCTCGGTAGCCTTCCTTGTACCAACGAGGAATAATCTCTTCTGCCGTTCCAGCTTCATAATGAGTATTGTCAAATCCCATTCTTTTCGCATTTCGCTTGGCATCTTCAATAGCTTCTGGGATAATATCCATTCCTCTAAGTGTCTTTACTTTCTTTGCAAAGGCAAATCCAATCGTTCCCACTCCACAATAAGCGTCAATCAAATGGTCTTCTTTATTAACATCCAAGGCTTTTACCGCCTCGTTATAAAGAACTTCTGTTTGTTCAGGATTTAGTTGATAGAAAGCTCGAGGAGATAGTGAAAATTCATAATCGAGTACACCTTCTTGAATACTCTCTTGTCCCCAGATAATCTCTGTCTTTTCACCATAAATCTCACTGGTTTTAGCTGTATTTGTATTAACAGCTACTGTCACAACTTCTGGAAAATCTTTAACTAAGTCTTTTACTAGTTGGGTTAAATTAAGCTGACGATTTGTAACAATAATAATCTGAACCTGTCCAGTCTTTCTTGCTCGTCGGACCATTATAGTTCTAACACCTAGAACTTTTCTCTCATCGGTGATTGGAATCTGGTGATAAGTAAGTAATTCTGCTAGGCGATTAGCAATCACTTGGGTTTCCTTGTCTTGTACCAGGCAGTCTTTCAACTCTACTAAATAGTGAGAGTTTTGTGCATATAAGCCCGCCTTGACCTGATTCTTAAATTTTCGAGTCTGAAATTGTAACTTAGCACGGTAGTACTTAGGTTCTTGCATTCCAATCGTCGGGCGGATTTCATAATTTTCATATCCTGCAGGGGCAAATTTTTTCAGTGCTTGGTGAAGTAAGTCCGTCTTGAACTCCAGCTGCTTATCATAATGCAGGTGCATGATTTGGCAGCCTCCGCACTCATTGTAAATAGTACAAGCTGGCACAACTCGAAATTTAGACTTCTTGTTGACCTTCAGTAATTTTGCCTCAACAAAGTTACGTTTAATAGAAGTAATCTGACAATAGATATCTTCTCCTTTGAGAGCACCAGGCACAAAGACTAGTGTTTTTTGATAAAAGCCGATTCCCTCACCATTAATTCCCATGCGCTTGATTTTTAATGGTATTTTTTGTTTCACTTTCAGATTCATACCCCTATCTTATCACATTTTGAGTTATAATAGAACTATGAAAATCACAAAACTTGAAAAGAAAAAAAGACTCTATCTGATGGAGCTTGATAATGGCGACAAATGCTATATTACTGAAGATACAATTGTTCGTTTTATGTTATCAAGAGATAAGGTGATAAGCCAAGAAGAATTGAAAGAGATTCAGGACTTTGCTCAATTTTCTTATGGTAAGAATCTGGCCCTCTACCATTTATCCTTTAAAGCACGCACTAAAAAAGAGGTCAGTGAATATCTAAAAAAATATGATATTGATGAAAAAATAATTTCTCAAGTCATTGCTAATCTTAAAGAAGATAAGTGGATTAATGATAGCCAGTACGCTTATGCTATTATCAATGCCAATCAACTTTCAGGAGACAAGGGGCCTTATGTACTGACTCAGAAACTAACACAAAAAGGGATTTCAAAATCTACTATAGAAGAGATTCTGAAAGAATTTGATTTTTCGGAAGTTGCTCAACGTGTAGCTAATAAACTATTGAAAAAATATGAGGGAAAACTTCCAGCTCGTGCCTTGCAAGATAAGATAATCCAAAATCTGACCAACAAGGGGTTTTCCTATTCTGATGCTAAAAGTGCCTTTGACCAGTTGGATAGTCAAGTTGACCAAGAAACGACTCAGGAACTCATCTTCAGGGAACTTGATAAGCAATATTCTAAGTATGCCCGAAAATATGAAGGATACGAACTTAAACAGCGTTTAACTCAAGTTTTAGCACGAAAAGGCTACGATTTTTCGGATATAGCAAGCGCTCTCAGAGAATATCTTTAATATTTTCATGTAAAATTCACAGATTTTAGGTAATTTTATGGTACAATAGTAGACGATAAACTTATAAATTGTAGAAAGTTGGTTAGTTATGAAGCTTCCAAAAGAAGGCGACTTTATTACAATTCAAAGTTATAAGCATGATGGGAGTCTCCACCGAACTTGGCGGGACACCATGGTACTAAAAACAACAGAAAACGCCATTATTGGTGTCAACGATCATACACTGGTTACCGAAAGTGATGGTCGTCGTTGGGTCACTCGAGAACCGGCTATTGTTTACTTTCACAAGAAATATTGGTTTAATATCATTGCCATGATTCGTGATAATGGAATTTCCTACTATTGCAATATGGCTAGCCCCTACTATCTGGATGAAGAAGCACTGAAGTATATTGATTACGATTTGGATGTTAAAATTTTTACAGATGGGGAAAAACGTCTCTTGGACGTTGAGGAGTATGAGCGTCACAAACGCAAAATGAATTATTCTGATGACTTGGACTACATTTTAAAAGAACATGTCAAAATTCTTGTTGATTGGATTAACAATGGACGAGGTCCTTTCTCAGAAGCCTATGTAAACATTTGGTACAAGCGCTATGTAGAACTAAAGAATCGGTAAAGTTGTCAAACTAGGGTGAAAGCCCTGGTTTTTTATTTGAAAAACCCAGCTTTTCAGCTGGGTTGGTCTCTATATATCTAATTTCGTAACAGTAAATTTGATGTGAGAATAGTCTTTTTCAACATCCTTATCCAGCAGAAACGCAGTGGCGTCCTTCTTAACTTGAACCAGGTCAATATTCTGGGCTTGTGCTGCATAGACACATCCACAATAACATTGACGATAGACATCATACTCTTCACACATCTCTACTGAACGTTTGTAGCCTTGATTTTTCTTGAAATCACTTGGAAGATAGTGGGTGGTGTAAATCTTTTGCACGTCGATTCCAATACTGTTAATGGTTTGAGAATTCTTATGAGGACTGATGGTTAAAGCCGAACCGAAGTAGTCAAAGCCAAGATCCATAGCCACTTGCGCTGTCTTATCTAGTCGGTAGTCAAAACAAACCTTGCAACGGTCGCCACCTTCTGGCTCTTCTTCCAAACCTCGAACCAGTTTACGATATTCGTTAGGTTCATAAGGGGCTTCTAGGTATTGAACGTTATTGCCAGTTCGCTCATTAAAATCACTAACAAATTTCTTGGTGACATAGGCCCGCTTATGGTATTCTGCCTTAGGATGGATATTAGAATTGGCAAAATAGATGGTCACATCTGCATACTTAGTCAAATATTCGAGGGTATAGGTACTGCAAGGGGCACAGCAAACATGCATGAGAATGGTTGGCCGTTGCTCATTTTTCTCCCATACTTGTACCATCTTCTGCATGACACGGTCATAATTAATCTTCTGATTGGGGTTCATCTTGCTCAGAATTTCTTCTACATCGATCATGTTCTTCTCCTTTTTCTAGTCTTATTTTATCATATAAGTTAGGAGAGCTCAAATCAATTTAGAAGTGAATATCATAAAAAGGAGGAATAGCCATTCCCTCCTTTTGTGTTTTTTTATAAGTTGTTTTCTATAGAAAGCTTACATCATCCCACCCATCATACTTGGATCCATTGCTGGAACTGGGGCTGCTGGTTCTGGTTTATTGGCTACGACTGCTTCCGTAGTCAAAATCAAGCTGGCTACAGATGCTGCATTTTGTAGAGCTGAACGACTCACTTTAACTGGGTCGATAATCCCTTGATCAATCATGTTAACCCATTCACCAGTTGCTGCGTTGAAGCCTGTACCAACTTCAGCATTTTTCAAACGATCGATAACGATAGAGCCTTCAAATCCTGCATTGTGGGCGATTTGACGAACAGGTTCTTCCAAAGCGCGGAGAACAATATTGCGTCCTGTTGCTTCGTCTCCTGTTAATTCCAAATCAGCTACGGCAGGGATAACATTTACAAGGGCTGTTCCACCACCTGCAACGATTCCTTCTTCAACAGCTGCACGAGTAGCGTTGAGGGCATCTTCAATGCGGAGTTTCATTTCTTTCAACTCAGTTTCAGTTGCAGCTCCGACCTTGATGACTGCTACACCACCTGACAATTTCGCCAAGCGTTCTTGCAATTTTTCACGATCAAATTCAGAAGTTGTGGTTTCGATTTGAGACTTGATAACTGCAACACGGTGAGAAATCGCTTCAGGATTTCCAGCACCTTCTACGATAACAGTGCTATCTTTGTCCACAGTTACTCTAGCTGCTTGACCAAGAGCTTCAATTGTCGCATCTTTCAACTCAAGACCAAGGTCTTCTGTGATAACTGTTCCGCCTGTCAAAATGGCGATATCTTCAAGCATGGCTTTGCGACGGTCACCAAAACCAGGTGCCTTAACGGCTACCACGTTGAAGGTTCCACGAATCTTGTTCAAAACAAGAGTTGGAAGGGCTTCACCATCTACATCATCCGCAATAATCAAGAGTGGACGATTGCTTTGGAGAATACTTTCTAGGAGTGGCAAGATTTCTTGGATATTTGAAATCTTCTTATCAGTAATCAAAATGTATGGATTTTCAAGATCAGCTACCATTTTTTCGCTATCTGTTACCATGTACTGTGAAAGGTAACCACGGTCAAACTGCATACCTTCTACAACTTCAAGCTCTGTTTCCATACCACGTGACTCTTCGATAGTGATGACTCCATCTTTGCCAACTTTTTCCATGGCTTCAGAGATGTACTCACCAACTTTTTCAGAACGAGAAGATACGGCTGCAACCTGAGCGATTGCTTCTTTGTTGGCAACAGGGATGGCGTTGTTTTTCAAAGCTTCAACTGCTGCGGCAACTGCTGCTTCAATCCCACGACGAATACCGATTGGATTTGCACCTGCTGTGACGTTTTTGATTCCTTCACGGACGATTGCTTGAGTCAAGACTGTTGCAGTTGTCGTTCCGTCACCTGCGATATCGTTGGTTTTTGAAGCTACTTCTGATACCAATTTGGCACCCATATTTTCAAAATGGTCTTCCAATTCAATTTCTTTGGCAATGGTCACACCGTCATTGGTAATCAAGGGTGAGCCAAATGATTTTTCCAACACAACGTTACGACCTTTTGGTCCCAAGGTTACTTTAACAGTATCTGCAAGGATATCGACACCACGAACCATAGCTGAACGGGCATCTGATGAAAATTTAATTTCTTTTGACATACTTACTTTCTCCTTCTATTCTTCAATGATAGCCAAGATGTTAGCTTCGCCAACGATGATGTACTTTTCATCGCCGTCTTTGACATCAAGACCTGCGTGGGCTTCAACTAAGACACGATCTCCAGGCTTAACACTTGGAGCTACCAAGTCACCGTTCAAGGTACGAACACCTTGTCCAGTAGCCACAACTTGGGCTGTTTTTGTTTTTTCTTGAGCTGAACCTGCAAGGACAAAACCTCCAACAGTTTGTTCTTTTTCTTCGATTTTCAAGACCACACGGTCTCCTAATGGTTTCAACATCTGTTTTCCTCCATGATGAACTACATATTATTAGCACTCTTTATATATGAGTGCTAATTTATAGTTCTATTGTATCACTTGGTCAGAAATAGTCAAGAAAAAAGTCTGACTTTCTCAAGATAAAAAGCCTGAGACCAACTCAGACTTTTTAATGCTTAAAATGGCAATTCTTCCTCTTCCAAAACCAAATCCGCCAAATCTTGTCCTGCATTATTTTCACGCATGGCACGTTGAGCACGACTTTCCAGAAGTTGGAATCCTGTCACAAGGACTTCGGTCACATAGTTCATCTGGCCATTTTTCTCAAAGCGACGAGTACGCAATTCCCCATCAACGGAAATGAGACTACCTTTAGTTGCGTAGCTGGCCAAGCTTTCTGCTAGTCTGCCCCATAGAACCATATTGACAAAGTCAGCTTCGCGCTCCCCATTTTGGTCTTTGTAACGACGGTTCACAGCGATAGTTGCTCGCGCTACTGACTTGTCATTGTTGGTTTTGTGCAATTCTGGTGTAGACGTCAAACGCCCAATCATGATAACTTTATTATACATATTTTCTTCCTCCTACTTATCTATTCGTAGGAAATCAAAAAAGTTACAGAAATTTGTAACTTTTCGAGAAAATTTTTTACTTTTTATGAACCATGAAACCTGTCGCTTGTTGATTGGCCATGATGGTCATATCTGTAATCTGCACACGACGAGGTTGACTGGTCACATAGACTACTGTGTCTGCGATATCCTGAGCTTGCAAAGCTTCTATTCCTTGGTAAACAGACGCAGCTCGTTCTTTATCACCGTGAAAACGTACCGTCGAAAAATCTGTTTCGACAATTCCCGGTTGAATAGTCGTCACCTTGATATCCGTTGCGATGGTATCAATTCGCAGACCATCTGAAAAGGTCTTAACCGCTGCCTTGGTAGCTGAATAAACAGCGGCACCCGCATAGGCGTAGATTCCTGCGGTTGACCCCATGTTGATGATATGTCCTTGATTAGCTTTTACCATTGCTGGCAAAAAACAGCGAGTGACTGCCATCAAACCTTTGACATTGGTATCCAACATAGTTAACATATCCAGCTCTTCATAATCCTGATAGGGTGCTAAACCTAGAGCCAGACCGGCGTTATTAACCAAGATGTCAATCTTCCCTATCGTTTCTAGAATACTGGAGCAGACAGTCTTTACCATAGTCATATCCGTGACATCTAGTGGAAAGGTCCAGACAGTTTGATTTGGGAAGGCTTCTGCAAACTCCGACTTAAGGGCTTCTAGTCTGTCTGTCCGTCGTCCGATTAGAACGACATTCTCACCCTGCTCCAGATAAGCACGCGCAATCGCTTCACCAATTCCTGATGTCGCTCCTGTAATCACAACATTTTTTGCCATCTTATTTCCTTCTATCTGGTCTATCAGATATTAACAACTTCTTAGGCAGTCCAGTGTTTAGCTGGATCAAATGGAGTTCCAACAACTTGGTCTTCTGATAATTCAATAATACCACGTTTTTGCGGAGCATTTGGCAGATGCAATTCACGAGGACTGCACATCATGCCAAAACTCTTTTCACCACGAAGTTCGCCTGGGAAAATGAGGTTGCCTTTGGGCATCATAGCTCCAGGAAGAGCCACAATGGTTTTCAACCCAAGACGCGCATTAGGAGCCCCTGCAACGATTTGTACAGTCTTGTCACTTGATACTGCAACTTGGCAGATGTTGAGGTGGTCACTATCTGGATGGGCTACCATCTCGACAATCTCACCAACAACAAACTTAGGTTCCTTGTCATTGACAATTTCTTCTGTAAATCCTTCCGTCTGCAATTCTTGATTCAAACGAGCGACTTGCTCATCTGATAAAAAGACTTGACCGCGCTCTGCAATTTCAAAGAAACTTGAAACTTCAAAAATATTCCAAGCCACTGTTTCCCCATTATCTTTGAGGAAAACACGAGCCACCTTGCCTTTGCGCTCCACATCCAGTTTGGCATCTCCGCTATTTTTCACGATGACCATAAGGACATCACCGACATGTTCTTTGTTATATGTAAAAATCATTGTTTCTATTTTCTCCTATTTCAGTCCTGCTAAAAAGTCATTAATTTGTTGCTTGCTTTTACGGTCGCGATTGACAAAACGGCCGATTTCCTTGTCCTTTTCTAGAACAACAAGGCTAGGAATTCCGTAAACATCCCAGAGTTTAGCCAAATCCATATACTGGTCTCGGTCCACTCGAATAAAGGTGAACTCTGGATTGGTCTCCTCAATTTCTGGTAAGGCAGGATAGATATAACGGCAATCGCCACACCAGTCCGCCACAAAAAGGAAAACCTTCTTGCCATCTTTTTCTACTAAAGATGCCAATTCTTCTAAACTTTCTGGCTGTATCATAAGACTTCCTCCTCATAGACTAGGTCTTCATTTTCATAGACAAAGGTATAATGACGGCCATCCTCAAAAATGACGCCACCAACCAAGCTCTCTAGACTGCTTTCATAGACTTGAACATAGAGGGTCGCAATTTCCCCCATGTCTGAAAAATGGTCTCGCACAATCGCTGTCAACTCTTCCTGAGTCTTCATGAGCTTATGGTCATCTGCAACTTTTTTCGTAGCAAGGGCAAGGCTCCCAATACCAAGCAAAGCCAAGCCTGCCATCCACATTTTTTTAGCTTTCATACCATTCATTTTAACACAAAAAAGGCTTTAGGACAAATGAGGAAGTAGCAGAAAAGCAAGTAAAAAGCCTCTTCCATTAAGGAAAAGGACTTCTTATACTCAATGAAAATCAAAGAGCAAACTAGGAAGCTAACCGCAGGCTGCTCAAATCACTGCTTTGAGGTTGTAGATAGAACTGACGAAGTCAGCTCAAAACAGCGTTTTGAGGTTGTGGATAGAACTGACGTGGTTTGAAGAGATTTTCGAAGAGTATTATTCTTATTGCCAAGCGCCTGAGTTACCAACGTAGTAACCATCAGGTGTGTAGGTATTGCGAAGCATATTACCTGATGAAGCCAGATAATACCACTTGCCATTATCTTTGACCCAATCATTCGCTAGCATGGCACCAGAAGAACTTACATAATACCATTCTCCCTTGTCATAAATCCAAGCGCTTGCTTTCATAGCTCCTGAAGTTGATAAATAGTACCACTTGCCTTGGTCGTAAAGCCAATCACTCGCAATCATAGCTCCTGATGATTTAAAGGCATACCAGTTGCTACCTTGATAGAGCCAAGTTTGATTGAACATGACTCCGTTATCATTCATAAAGTACCAAGTTCCCTTGTCCTTAACCCAAGCATTTTGAACTAGTTGGCCTTGTTTTTGATAGTACCAGTTTTGGTTTGATTTTAGCCAACTTTCTGCTTTTACAATCGGATAAAGTTCTTTGAAAGATCCTCCATCATATTTATGACTGATAGATTTTAGTTTTTCAAGTTTCAACTCGCCATTGCCATAGTCTGCCCAAGCAAAGACTTTTTGACCATTGACAGTCTCTGGTAAAGTGGCAGTGTAAGTCTTGGTTTGATAATCCCATTTAGCATCGATGTAAGTGTATTGATTATTTGATTCTTCAATACGATAGTAACCTCTCTTTCCACTATCATTATGAATATCATCCACAACTTTCGTTGACCAGATCTTCACTTCGTTTCCGCTCTTGGCTTCTACCTTGATATCTCCTCTATAGCCATATGGAACATAGAAATTCAGGTAACGCCCTTCTATACCAATCATAGACTTGTCCTTTTCTTGACCTAGGAAATTGACAGTCTGATCTTGACCATTGAGACTAACTGTCCACTCGATTTTCTCGGTTTTTGGCAAATCCAAGACTTTGATATCCACTTCATGACCATTGTTGAATCGAAAAATCTTGCCATCTTGATACTGTACTCCACACTTAACAACCCATTCTTCTTTAAGCTCAAATGCCTGCCCTGAATGTGGAAAAGCCAGTAAAGCTAGACCAGCTAGAGACAAACTAAATAGTGTGATTTTTTTCATCGTAGATCCTCCTTAGAATTTTTTATGTTAATTATATCACTATATTTTTATTTTGCAACTCATATCCTAAATATGCAAGCAAAAAACCTCTGAGATTCTTCTCAAAGGTTCTGATTTTGCTAATTACTGTTCTCAACTGCTGCAGTCACAAAGGCAGTGTAAAGTTCTTCTGGACGGTTTGGACGACTTGAAAGTTCAGGGTGATACTGACAAGCTACAAAGAATTTATTTTCAGGAATTTCCACGATTTCGACCAAACGATTATCTGGAGAAACTCCTGAGAAGACAAAGCCTGCTGCCTCAAACTGCTCACGGAAGGCGTTGTTAAACTCATAACGGTGACGGTGACGACGTTGCACCACTTCTTGATTGTGATAAGCAGCCGCAGCCTTAGAGCCACGTTTCAACTTAGATGGATAAAGTCCCAAACGAAGGGTTCCACCCATATCCTCAACATCAATCTGATCACGCATGATATCAATGATAGGGTATTTTGTTTCTGGTGCAAGCTCTGCAGAATTGGCACCTTCAAGACCCAAAACGTGACGAGCAAACTCGATACATGTCAACTGCATTCCCAAGCAGACACCTAACATTGGAACATCATTTTCACGCGCATAGCGAATGGCTTGGATTTTCCCTTCCGTACCACGTTGGCCAAAACCACCTGGTACGATGATTCCGTCCGCATCAGACAAGAGTTCCGCCACATTCTCTGCTGTCACATCATTGGCATTGATCCAATTGATTTTAACTTCTGCGTCGTTGGCATAACCAGAGTGTTTCAAGGCTTCAACCACAGAAATGTAGGCATCTTGCAACTCCACATACTTACCGACAAGGGAAATCTTGACTTGTTTCTTGAGGTTCATGACCTTGTCCACCATAGCTGACCACTCTGTCATATCCGCTACTGGTGCGTCTAGTTTCAAATGGTCACAGACAATTTGATCCATACCTTGTGCCTGCAAATTCAATGGAATTTGGTAAAGATGTTCGACATCCAACGATTCGATAACGGCTTCTGGTGCCACATCACAGAACTGTGCTAGTTTGTTTTTAATTCCTTGACCAGCTGGCTCTTCTGTACGAATAACCAACATATTCGGCTGGATTCCCAATCCACGCAATTCTTTGACAGAGTGTTGAGTTGGTTTGGTCTTCATTTCACCAGCAGCCTTGAGGTATGGAAGCAGGGTTGTATGGATGTACATGACATTATCCGCACCCACATCTGCCTTCATCTGACGAAGGGCCTCTAAGAATGGTAAGGACTCGATATCTCCTACTGTTCCACCTACCTCTGTGATAATAACATCAGAGTCGGTCGTTAGAGCGGCACGCTTGATTTTTTCTTTCAAAGCATCTGTGATATGAGGAATAACCTGAACAGTTGCCCCAAGGTATTCTCCACGGCGTTCCTTACGAAGAACTTCACTGTAAATTTTACCAGTTGTCACGTTGGAATATTTGTTAAGATTGATATCGATGAAACGTTCATAGTGACCCAAATCCAAATCTGTCTCAGCTCCGTCATCTGTCACAAAAACTTCCCCGTGCTGATAAGGACTCATAGTTCCCGGATCGATATTGATATAAGGGTCAAACTTTTGAATGGTTACCTTGAGACCACGATTTTTCAAGAGACGGCCTAGACTCGCTGCCACAATCCCTTTCCCAATAGACGATACCACACCACCAGTTACAAAAATATATTTCGTAGACATAGATTCCTCTTTCTAAAATGCTCAAGGTCTTGTTGACTACGAGGGGACATAGAAAACAAGACCCTACTAATAAGAATAATCTGGGACGACTGCACCAGATTCACAACCAAAATACAAGAAGATAACTTCTTGAAAAAACAAAAATAGCTCCCTAAGAACTAGGGAGCCCCGACCTCTAAAAGAGGTGCCCGAACAATATGATACCTAAAAATAGGATAATTGTCAATAGCTAATTTTTATTCCTCGATATTTTCAGCATCATCATCTGAAAACTCATCGTCTTCTTCGTTGAGATCCACGTCTTCACCTAAGTCATCAGGGGCAATCTCGTTGATTTCTGCATCGTAAGCTTCCACTTCATTTTTCTCATCATCTGGATTTTCATCATCGTATGAAAGAGCTGGATCTGCTTCGTATGCATCTTCGTCTTCTGGATCATCTGCATTGTAGTCAATAGCATCTGAATCGCCATCCATGAAGGCATTGACACGTTTTTTCTTAGCTTTTGGTGCTACTTCATCGTCATCATTTTCCTCAAGAGCGATGATTTCTTCGTCTATTTCATCCACACCATACCATGAACGAAGACCCCATTTGTTGTCTCCAAGTGAGATGAAGCTACCGTCAAAGTTCAACTCTGTGTAGAACAAAGGCAAAGCTTCACGGATATCGCTGTTTGATGTTCCAAGGTAGTTTTGAATTTCGTTTACAAGATCGCTAAAATGCATCTCATGGTCGCGACCACGAAGTTCCAAGATAGCACGCGCTACCTCAATCATAGATAGTTCACTTTTTTCTTGCCCAGCAAATACTTCTAATTCCAAAGCGTTTCTCCTCATTTATACTACTATCGCCAGAGCGAACAGACTCTGACCTCATTTTATCATTTACTCTTTATTTTACGATAATTTTGCAGAATAGTCAAAGGTTAAGGGGAAGAAAGTAATAGGACTTTTTATTGCTAACTTCTCAAAGTAACTTCCACTTGCCTAACCGAAGTGGAAATTAGTCTAAAACGGACTTTTTATTTCTTTGCTACCCAGCCGATGGTGTCGTTAGGTGGGGTCAAAAATTTTTAACTTGTTAAATACTATCTGTTTTCTATTGATTTTATGTGTTGTTCTTGTTTAAGGAGTGAATTAGGTTTAAACCCAAATTTTTCTTCTATTCTAGCTTTTTCTTGATAGCTAAAGGAATGCCGTGATACATGATTAACAACCATTAAATTCAATATGGTACGAGCTACGTGTGACATATTTTTATTGTTTCTATCATTTAAGATAGATTTTTCCGAGAATTGTTTTTCATATTGTAGTTCTAATCCCCTTTTTATTAATATATAGCTAGGATTAATATTGCTATTTTCCATCATTTCTGAAAAATAATGAGAAATAGGTTCTGAACCAATTGATGAAACAGTTTTCATAACTAGTGAATATATAGTAGCAAAATTCATGCTCACAAGTATGTCATGGATATCTTTTCTTAGTTTATCCTCATTTAGGTTTTCTGTATCAACTTCTTTTGAAATAAAGTTCTCTAGAAAAAGTATAAAATCTTTATCGGAGACAATCTGAATAAAAGAGGTAAGAAGTCTTAAATTAGCATCAACTGTATTTTTTAATATTTTATTAAAATCTTTGTTTTTTATTGACCCGTATCTGTTCTTAAGAATTACTCCAATTACTTCTACGGTTTGAATTGCATTTCTAACTTGATTTTGTCTATGAGCTTGTTTTTCTTCAATTATCTCTGTGTTATCTCTTTCTGAGTATGCATTTTCCTCTAATCTGTCTCGATGATTCAATTCGGATTTTCGTTTTTCCTCGAAGTTCTCTATCCTGTAATCAATATTATTAGATAAGTCATTAACTTGTTTATCAAAATCACCCAACTCTACAGAATCAAGTGTTGCTTCTGTATAATCACTAAATGAATTCTCTAAACTATAGTTTAACATTTCTATTAATCGTTGATCTTTACAATGATGCGCTAGAAAAATACTTATGTGGCCATTCTGTTCTAAATCCAGATTCAAAATAATGTCTTGTATGTCATCAAGATGTTCATTAAAGTTATCAGATAGATATTGCCCTAAAAAGTAATAATATAGATACTCATAGCAAAAACTGTAGTTAGAAGAGTTGCTTTTTCTCAACAATCCAGTTTTCATTAATAAACTTAGATACTCTTCTAGGTCAAAGATTTTATAATCATTTTGATAATCTTCTAAAAATAAATTGAAATCCTTATTTGATACTTCTAAGACTTCTTTTTTAAAAAGATACATAGAAAAATAAGACAAAAAGTTTAAATAAGACACAATCCGATCATTACTTACTCCACAATTTTGAAAAGCTAACTGAATTAGTAAATTATAACAATGACCGTGTGAAGATATAGGAGTATCGAATCTGTTGTTAACATCAGTTGAAGAACCTAGGATAATTAAAATATACAGAGGAAATGCGGGGATAATACCATTCTTATATCCTCTATCTAAACCCAAACTGATATCAACAAGATTCGTATTCTCATCAATTTTCTTTAATTTATCATTTGTGTTTAAATCTCTATAGAGTGATTTTGATTCTATAAATTTCGTTATAAGTTCATTTCTTAAAGAAGGTTTAAAAGGTTGTATTGTGAATCTTGTTACTGTAAAATCATTCGAACTAATATCATAAATATCATCAACAAACAAAATTAACCCTGCGTACTTGTCAATTTTTTTAACAATATTTTGTAATTTTGTCGAAAGTTTATGAAAATCATCAATTATAACAACTATATTTTCTGCTTTATTTTTATGGTTAGTTTTATATGTTGAAATATATTTGTTGCGAACTGCCTTTTCTATATTTTGAGAATTAATCTCTTTACTTTCTAAATAGATAGGTTGAAAACCGTCACTATATATATCTAAAAATAATTTTTTTGCAAAAGATGTTTTTCCACTTTGTCTATCGCCTACTATAAAAACTTTATCTAAATAATATTTACTATTCAATAACTTTTCTGCTGAAAGATAACTTATATTTTCTTTTCTATCTATTCTTAGTTCTGGATAAGTATACAAATCTGAAAGTTTTAATGTGGAATTAAGAACATTAGAAATTAAACCAATCGAATCAAGTTGCGAATGAACTTCTTCTTTTAATTTATCTTGAGGGCAGAGCTCTTCTTTTGAGAGCTTTTCAGATAATCTTATAAAAAGAGAATTTAATTGATCGGATGAGTCAAACGACATTTCCTCAAATTCTTTACAGAAAGATTCGTAAGGTAATGTACCAAAAATGTAAGGCAAATTATCTTCTGAGATTTTAATAGGTATTACTTTATCTAAGAAATTATGTTCTGTTATTTCTTTTAATTCGAAACTCACACCCGAATCTTTTTTTTCAGATTTTTCTAAATAGGCCTTATCACAAATAGATAAAATAACATCGCAATTTCTAATATTTTCAATCATGAATTGATTTAAAGTATTTTTGTTAACAATATTACCATCATAAATAACTTCTAAATTTTTTTCTTCTAGTTCGAGTTCAAGTTTACGTATAAAGTCTAATTGTCTCTGACTATAATTTTCATCATCTGACCAGGCATGTGCAATAAAAATTTTACTCATTTCATTATCCTTTAGATAAATTTCTTTAATTCATTATACCAAAAAACACGGCTCATCACCGTGTTTCTGTGTTTATTTCACCAACTTCTTCATCTCATCAATACGTGCGACGGTCGCGTCGTATTTGGCTTGGTAGTCGGCTTGTTTGTCGCGTTCTTTTTGGACGACTTCTGGTTTGGCGTTGGCTACGAAGCGTTCGTTAGAGAGTTTCTTGCCGACCATATCCAGTTCTTTTTGCCATTTAGCCAGTTCCTTGTCGAGACGAGCCAGTTCTTCTTCGACATTGAGGAGGTCTGCGAGAGGCAAGTAGATTTCTGCTCCTGTGATGACGCTTGACATAGCGAGTTCAGGTGCAGGAATAGTTGATGCGATTTCCAGGTGTTCTGGATTTGTGAAGCGTTTGATGTAGTTGACATTGCTGTTAAAGAAGGCTTCCAAGTCACTATCGCTTGTCTTAACAAGGATGGTAATCGGCTTGCTTGGTGCTACGTTTACTTCCGCACGCGCATTACGAACAGCACGGATTAAGTCTTTGAGACTTTCCACACCAGTATGAGCCGCAAGGTCTTCAAAGGCTGGGTTGACAGTTGGGTATTCTGCTGTAACGATAGAACCTTCTGATATTTGTCCAAAGATTTCTTCTGTCACGAATGGCATGATTGGGTGAAGGAGACGAAGGATCTTGTCCAAGGTGTAAAGGAGAACAGAACGTGTGATAACTTTCTCTTCTTCGTTATCGCTGTAAAGGACTTCCTTGGTCAACTCAACGTACCAGTCCGCAAACTCATCCCAGATGAAGTTGTAGAGGATGTGTCCAGCGACACCAAACTCAAACTTGTCAAAGTTGGCAGTTGCTTTTCCAATGGTTTCATTGAGGTTGTGGAGAATCCAGCGGTCTGTGACATTTCCAGCTTCCTTGTTGACAACTTTTTCCACATTGGCAGTCGCTTGCTCAAGGGTCAAGCCTTCATTGTTCATGAGGATGTAGCGAGAGATGTTCCAAATCTTGTTAATGAAGTTCCATGAAGCATCCATTTTCTCGTAAGAAAAGCGCACGTCTTGGCCTGGCGCAGAACCGTTTGAAAGGAACCAACGAAGGGCATCGGCACCATATTTCTCAATGACATCCATCGGGTCAATCCCGTTACCGAGAGATTTAGACATCTTGCGTCCTTGCTCGTCACGGATGAGACCGTGGATCAGAACGTTTTGGAATGGCTGACGGCCAGTGAATTCCAAAGATTGGAAGATCATACGAGACACCCAGAAGAAGATGATGTCGTAACCTGTTACCAAGGTTGAAGTTGGGAAGTAACGTTTGAAGTCTGCTGAGTCGACATCAGGCCAGCCCATGGTTGAGAATGGCCAAAGGGCAGAACTGAACCAAGTATCCAAGACGTCTTCATCTTGTGTCCATCCGTCACCTTCTGGAGCTTCTTCGCCAACGTACATTTCGCCCTCAGCATTATACCAAGCAGGGATTTGGTGACCCCACCAGAGCTGACGAGAGATAACCCAGTCGTGAACATTTTCCATCCATTGAAGGAAGGTATCGTTGAAACGGGGTGGGTAGAATTCTACCTTGTCTTCTGTGTCTTGGTTGGCAATAGCATTTTTAGCCAATTGGTCCATCTTGACGAACCATTGCGTAGACAAGCGTGGCTCAACCACGACACCTGTACGCTCTGAGTGACCAACACTGTGGACACGTTTTTCAATTTTAACGAGAGTGCCGATTTCTTCCAACTTAGCAACGACTGCCTTACGAGCTTCAAAACGATCCATGCCTGCAAATTCAAAGGCCAAGTCATTCATAGTTCCGTCATCGTTCATGACGTTAACTTGTGGCAAGTTATGGCGTTGACCAACCAAGAAGTCATTTGGATCATGGGCAGGTGTGATTTTTACGACACCAGTACCAAACTCAGGATCTGCATGCTCGTCCCCAACGATTGGAATCAATTTATTAGCGATTGGAAGGATGACGTTTTTTCCAATCAAGTCTTTGTAGCGTGGATCTTCTGGATTGACCGCAACGGCAACGTCCCCAAACATAGTCTCAGGACGAGTTGTTGCCACTTCAAGGGCGCGTGAACCGTCTTCCAGCATGTAGTTCATATGGTAGAAGGCACCTTCGACGTCCTTGTGGATAACTTCGATATCAGAAAGAGCTGTACGAGCTGCTGGGTCCCAGTTGATAATAAATTCACCACGGTAGATCCAACCTTTCTTGTAAAGGTCCACAAAGACCTTACGAACAGCTTTTGACAAACCTTCATCAAGAGTGAAACGCTCACGAGAGTAGTCTACAGAGAGCCCCATCTTGCCCCATTGTTCCTTGATAGTAGTGGCATATTCGTCTTTCCATTCCCAGACCTTGTCGAGGAATTTTTCACGACCTAGGTCATAACGTGTAATGCCCTCTCCACGCAAGCGCTCCTCAACCTTAGCCTGAGTGGCAATCCCCGCGTGGTCCATACCTGGAAGCCAAAGCGTATCAAAACCTTGCATGCGTTTTTGACGGATTATAATATCCTGCAAAGTAGTATCCCAAGCGTGACCAAGGTGGAGTTTCCCAGTTACGTTTGGTGGTGGAATCACGATAGAATATGGCTTAGCCTTTTGATCGCCTGAAGGCTTAAAAACATCGGCATCAAGCCATTTTTGGTAACGACCAGCCTCAACCTCGGCTGGATTGTATTTAGGTGAAAGTTCTTTAGACATGTGTGTGTCCTTTCTAGTTAATATCTTTAAATAAAATTAGTATGTAGAAGATAGGCTTTGATTCAACTCATCTTGTTTTTCTCATTATCTTCTATAAGCAAAGAAACGGTGAAAATTTTACATTAACTTTCTCTCATTATCTTCAGAATATGTTTATCAAAGTCCGATAGAATTTTTTGAGTTCGGTTAAATTTTTCATACTCCTGGATGGCTTTTGAGTCTGCTTGTTTCTTGGAAATACTTCCTTTTCCTTCTAAAATTTCGTACTCATTAAAAGATAGAAAACGATCAATACTATCTGCCAATCCTCGCATTGTAAAAGTATTACGGCGCTCAACCAAACCCTCAATATAATCAAAATAGGCTGTAACAGTTCGCTCTAGTTGTCGAATTTCTTTTTCTTGCAAATAATTTTTGGCTACCGTTACATCGGATTTAAGCACTCGTCCATCAGGTGCATTCTTCCAAGAAGTTAATCCCATTTTTTCTTTACTAGCATCGGCTTGTTGATAGATAATTTCTGCAGCAGTACTTCCAGTAATTGCATAATGAAATTTATTTTGCACCATAGCATAGAAATTTTTAGTAATATCTGAGTTTCGATCATAATCTATGGCACATTCAGCAAAGATATCCGTAATTTGTTGATAGATTCGGCGCTCGCTAGAACGAATAGAGCGAATTCGTTCTAAAAGTTCACGAAAATAATCTTTTCCGAAAACTGTCTGTCCTTGTTTCAAACGTTCATCATCTAAAACAAAACCTTTGATGATAAATTCTTTCAAGGTCTTGGTTGCCCAAATTCTAAATTGAGTAGCCTTGCTGGAATTTACACGATAGCCTACTGAAATGATAGCATCCAGATTGTAATATTCAAGTTCACGCCTGACAGTTCTATTGCCCTCTTGTTGAACCTGTGCAAATTTTGCACAAGTTGACATCTTATCCAACTCACCACTATCATAAATGTTTTTCAAGTGCTTTGTAATGACACTTCGTTCAACTCCAAAGAGTTCTGCAAGACCTTTTTGAGTCAACCAAAGATTTTCATCCTGTAAAAGGATATCTAGCTGAACATGGCCATTGGGTGTAGTATACAGGATGAAATTAGAAATTTCATTCAAGACAATTTCACCTCCCCCCTTCCATAAACAATTACTTCTCGTTCTTAAACTCTATGCCGTTTTCTTTCAGCTTTTTAACGGTTACGGGACCAATTCCCTTCAAAGCAAGAACTTCTTTTTCAGTCCATTTTTTGAAATCTGAAGACGTACGAATCCCATTTTCAACAAAGATGTGAACAAAATCCATCCGAATTCCCTTCATTTTTTCCTCATTCATAAAGGAATGCCAGTCAGTGACCTCGGATAAATTTCTTATCATACTGGAATGATTCGAAAATACTGGTTTACGGCGGAACTTTTTGGCTTCGTTTGTTAAAAATTTCGTTAAAATAATATTTTCTTGTAAATAGTCAAGCAGAGGATACAAACTAGCTTGTAGCGATTCAACTGAATTTGGACAATAGCATTCTTGATCCTCTATATCTATTACCTTGAATTGCCAATCTTCCTCTATAAAGAATCCAACAGCTTCATCATTGATTTCCACTAATTTTGCAAATAGCTGACTGGCTTCCTCAATTTTTCCTTGAGAAAAAGCAGAGATAATGGCATGAATAAGAATTGTATCATCCCGTTTCCCTTTATTTAATTCTTCACGATAGAAACGCTCAACCTTTAGCTCCTGACCGGTGATATGATACAAGGAAAGCATACAGAAGACAAAATTAGGAGGAAACCGTTCTGGTCGCTTACTCAAATATAGGTCAATCAATTCTATAGCCTTAGAATTGAATTTCTCCATCATATAATACTCAATCAGAAACATCAGAGCAGACAGGATAGGGCGTGCTTCAAAATAATTCCAACTATTGTATCCATTCACTTTCCATTTTTCTAAAACTAGAATTTCAAAATCCAATACTTTTTTAAAAGTTGACAAATCAAAATCTTCAACTTCTGATAAGAATAAATGAAAATCAGCAGCAAAATAATCTGGATTTATTTTTAAAACTTGCTTTAACAGTTTATTTCGCTTCTGTGTATTCGGAGTATGCATAGCTTCTCTAAATAAAGCATGATCCTGATTCCAATCAAAAGTCCTATTTTTCAGTTGGTAATTTATTAGCTGAACATCTGGATACTCTCCATGTTCATCAGCATATTTCATCACTGCTGTATGTAGTTCATCGAAATTTTGAATAGTACGACGTTCTACAAAAGTTGGATTTTTGGCCATGATTTCTGTCCAAGCAGCCTCTTCTTCAGAAATAACTTTGATATCCAACTTTTGCTGGCGTTTTAATTCTTTTTTTCTATTTTTCTTTTTAGCCATCTATTTTCTCCTATAACTCATTCTTCAATAGATCAAACTCTACCTCTGCTGTATTGGATATTCTTACAGCCTCGGATACAGGCTTTAATGGTAAATCTCAGCTTCTTTGTGATTCATTTGCTTTGAAGGTTGTCCCCCCCAAGCGCGATTAAGGCTGAATTTTCTAGTTACGTTTAGTGGTGGAAATCGTGATCAAAAAAGTTTTAGACTTTTGAACTTCTTGAGTCTTGAGAATATCTTCTTAAAGTTGTTTAGATATGTGTTTGTCCTTTCTCTATTTTGTTCATTTTATTTTGAATTTGCTTAGCAACTTCTTTTGCAGTCAAACTCGTATTATTTATTTTAAGGTAGTGGTGCAACTCATTCGGTTGATGTTGGGAATTTAATTGAAGTGTTTCAGCGGTCTCTAAAATTTCTCTTTCAGATACCTCAATATGTCGTTTTAAGGGTTTGTACTTTAATCGATTCTCCGTTTGATTTCGACGTAAACGCTCCTCAAGACTTGTTTCCAACTCAACAAACAGAATCTCTTGATGAAAGTTATCCAATAAATCCTGAATTTGCTTCAAATATATCAGCTGGTACTGATTTGAAAAATCAATTACGTCTGTTAAAATTACTGATCGCTGATTTCTTGCACTTGCTCCAAGGAAAGAAATGGTCATTCCACGAACAAATTCCCACATTTCCTCTGTATAGTCCTGATAGATTTCCAGTGCAAAATCGATGGCTTGATGGTTATAAAAGAGGGTAGCATCTGTCAGTCGAGATAACTCTTGACCAATCGTCATTTTTCCTGAGGCCGGAGCACCAATGATGAAAAGATGCATCAAATCACCTCCCACTCACTCCTCAGCAAACCATATCTCAAATCATCACAACGATTGCCTTGGGCATCTTTGCGGTCTCTTATGCGAGCTTCAAGAGTGAAACCAAGTTTCTCTGCGACTCGTTGACTTTGGACATTATAACCAAAACAAGTCAGTTCAATCTTGTGAAGATCCAAATCTTTAAAGGCTAAGTCAATCAAGGCAAACGCTGCTTCTGGTACATAGCCTCGACCCCAATAGTTTGGATGCAAGGTATAGCCAAGCTCTAGCACATCATCCGCATGGCGATGGTTGAAATCAACAGAACCAATGACTTTATCGGTTCCTTTGACGACAATCCCATAGCCAGCTGGGAGATTTTCCTTTTGATTGCGTTCGGGAAGGATATACTCTAGATAGTAAACCTCATCTTCCAAGGTCTTGACGGGTAGAAAGCCTGCTGGGTAAGAGACTTCCGGACGACTAGCATAGGCAAAGATATCCTCAGCATCCGCTACAGTACGAACTCGTAAGACGAGTCGTTCGGTTTCTAATCGTTCTGGTAATTCAGCTCTTGACATCCTTCATCCTCACTTTCTTGATGAAGCTCCCCATAGGGTCAACACGGTTATCTAAATAGCGATAAACGCGCTGGTGACCGTCCCCCATAAAGTAAGTCGGTGAAAAACGGTCATTTTTAAAATGCCCTTTCTCATCCAAGAGTTCAGGATTAGCCAGTCGCTCGATAATCTTGGCAAAGATATGACAGATTCCATCCTCCTCGATAATTCTATCAACTTGACATTCTAACACGACTGGACAAATCTCTAAAATCGGTGCCTGAGTCCGTTCAGAAATCTCGTAGTCTAGCCCCAGGTGTTTCAATTTCTCTCTATGACTGATAAAACCAGCCTGCTCCATCTCGAGCATGAGATTTTCATCAGGGATATTCACGGTGAACTGTTGATAATGCTTAATCTGCTCAGCCGCATTTTCCTCAGCACCAACACCAATGACTAGCCAATCTCCCAAGCTATAAGAGGAGCTACAGGTCGTAATATTGTGTCCAAAATTCTGATCCTGATACCCCAAAATGAAGATAGGAAAACCATAATAGAGTTTACTTGTTTTAAAAGATTGCTTCATAACAACCCCCTTTTACTAAGACGCAAAAGAAAATCCCTGCCATCTACATGACAGGGACGAATGTATTTATCCGCGGTACCACCCAATTTCGGGCAGTTGCCCGCAACTCTCGTCTTTAAAACAAAAAGACACTTTTATTTCAATTTTTCATCCATTAGCAACCAGTTTTGACACATTTGTGGACTTCTCAGCGCCGCCACTTTCTGTAAAATGCGGGATTCAAAACACCTCTAATGGCTCTATTGTAGCAAGATTTTTTCGGAAATGCAAGGAACAAGAAAAATTACTTGAACTTGATACCATTTTCTTTCAATTTCTTGATGGTGGCTGGGCCGATTCCTTTCAAAGCAAGGAGTTCTTTTTCAGTCCAGTTTTTGAAATCTGAAGCAGACTTGATTCCTTCATCATAGAAAGTTTTGGCACGGTCAAGTGGAAGTCCACCCAAGTTTGCTGCAAAATCTTCTACAGAATTGGCTACTTTTTGAGCTTGCTCTTTGGTAGCTTCTACTGCTTGTTCAACTTTTTTAGAAACAGCCTTACCAGCTTGGCTTGCTGACTGTTCTGCACGTTTCACGACTTTTTTTGTCTCTTCTACAACCTTAGTCACAGTACTTGAAAAGGCACCTGCACGACGGAGGCTATTTCGTAATTGTTTTTTACGATTGAGTTTCTTTGACATGATAAAATCCTTTCAATAAAAAACCCCTGCTCTGACAAGGATTTAATATAAATATTCTATCAAGATTTTAGTAAAAAATCAAGAATCTTTCTCGTTTAATAATTTCGCTCACCGAATAAGCCTTCTGGCAAATCATGAAATCCCTTGCCTGATTTGAAGTTTTCAAACTTACCAAGCAAGAACTGATAAGCATCCAAACGGCTTTCGTAGCGAATCATAGCATCTTTAGCACGCTCGTCTTGGTCTTCTTCGTAGACTTTTTGGCTTTCCTTGTGCGCCATGTCGTTGATCATGATTTGAGTATTGACCCAAGCTTCAAATTCCTTCATAAATTCTTGTTCGTAACTCATTTTTTCTCCTTATTCTAATCCACGGAAATAGTCCGTATCAATCTCACGGTAGGGCTGGATATCCTGAACGTATTCTAGCACACCTTGGAATTCTCCCTCTTCATCGTGCACTGCAGCATAAGTGATGTGGACAAACTTGCCTCGCGACTCTGACTTGAACCACATTTCATACTTGTCTTTGCTTCCCTCACGAAGTCCCTTCATGATGGTCTTGACCTTGTCCAAGTACTTAGGCGGATGGCAGAGTTCGACATTGCGCCCAACTTGGGACGGGGTCCGTTTGAAAATCATCTCATCAGATGGTGCATTGTCATTGTAATACTGGAAAATATCATCTTTATTGACAAAGGTAATCTCCATAGGAAGGTGATTGAGGATGAGGTTGGCCTGCTCGACTGAAAGATAGCCATTCCCAAAAGCCTGTTGACTATGGCGGTCCAGCACTGCTTCCTTTTCCTTAGGGGTAAAGGTAATGGTAAACTGGCCTTCTGGCGTATCGATAACTTGTTGAACTTGGCCTTCTGCTGTATCTAGCAGTACAGGCTCCTCTTCACTCTTTTCCTCAACAAAACTCTGTCTTTCTGGCACCCATTTCTCAGACGGACGGATAATAGCATAGCCATAGGCGTCGCTCTCCTCTGCAATCTGAAGCCAGTCATCCTGAGTAAAGGACTCAAGGAGAATCATGAGAAGGATGGACTCTTCCTTGAAAATCATACTTTCAAACTCTGTCGCAAAGGCTTCAAAATCTTCTTTTACAGTGCTAATCGACACTTCTGGTAGTGACTTAGCTGTCATTAGAGCTGTTTGAAAGAGTTCCCTAATCTGGTCATCCACTCCCCACATAACTTTGGGAGGCGAATCGTGCCCATAACGCTCCATGATAGGAAAGAAGAGTTCTTCTTTACGTTGGTAGTGGATGTCAAATTGCCCCACAAGTCCCATCTGACGCACCAAGCCCTTACGCATCTCCACCAGCATTTCTTCATCTTCCATAGACTCATAGGTATCCAACAATCTCCGAATGCGAATCAAGGCCGCACGGAGGGCTAGATTTTCTTCTTTGAAAATCCGAACTGGGTGACCTGGGTGCTCGGTATCTGCAACTTCGACATTCTTAACAGCATTTTTAAAAAGATTGGCATGGACATCACAGAGTTCCATGACATCTTCAAAAGTGACGCCCGAGTCTGAGTTCATCAGCTCGTGCTCCATGAGGGAAATCTCTATGGCTGAGACACCCGCAAAGGTCGCATCAAAACGCTCCTGAACCGACTCAGGAGAGGCACCATTGTGCAATTCTAACAAAATATCCCGCAGGACATGAATCCGTTCATCTGCCATTAGTCTAACCCAATCACTTCGTAGCCGTTTGCTTCCAGCGTGCGGACAATCTTGTCCATAGGAGTTCCTTCAAGCTTAGAACCCTGTTTAAGTGATACTTTACGACCAACTGTATTGCGCATCAAGGGATTGTCAAGGGGTTTAAAACCCAACTCCACTAGAATTTCCAAGACTTCTGGATGCTTGTCCACTACTTCTGCAACAGGAATTGACACATCGATGATATTGTCCATGACGACCTCCATTGTATGTTCTAAAATGATTTTACTGCTTATATTATACCATATGGAAAGAGATTAAAAAACTAGCAGTACAAGACTTACTAGTTCTCTGAGACTTGGATTACCATCTAAATAAGTTTAAAGAACCAATCCAATATTTTAAATAATAGCTTGTAAAACAGCAATTGGACTGCAAAAGAGATGATCATCCAAAAGAATTTCACAATTCCAATAATCGGTTTGATAAAAATAATGGCAAGAAGTCCCCAGAAAAATTTCATTCTCTATCCTCTGGCTTGATGATCCACCGAGCCGTATCCATTAGCTTGTCTGCAATAAATAATTTCCCCAGACCGACAACAACATTGTCATCTTTCTTTATCGTTTTCATTACTTTTACACCTTGCATGGTCAAAAAGTAATTCCCGTAAATTTTAGCAAAAGCTTTGATAGGATTCATCTCACTCACCCTCGATTATTTCAGCCTCTTTTCGGATTGTTTCAACATCTTCTTGATATTGAACTTCACTATAATTGACTAGTTTGGATAATTCTTTCTGCAAGCTTTCACCCATTGGTTTCATAGTTGCAAAGGTTAAACCACCTGAAATGATACCACCCAAGATAGGAATGAATTTTCCCATTCCTTTGGCCAGCCCTCCCTTGGTAAGATTCACACCAAATATTCTTAAGACTTTTTTCAAAATAGGGTACCAAAGCGTCTTTGTTAAAGCTTTATTAGGTACTGTTTTCATTACCTGTTTGGCAATTGTTATACCACCTGCACGTAGCAAGGCAGCGGTTCCATTCACCCCCAACATGACACCTAGATAAAGCAAGAGGGTATTTTGAGCATCTTCACTCAACTCATCGCGTGAAGCCCAAAGATCTTCATAACCATAAATATAACCTAATTCTTGAGCCAATTTCAGAGAGAAACCATAAAATTGAGCTACATCCGCTGGTATGGTAATTGCCATGGCAAGTCCACCTGGTAATCCTGCCAAAACAGAGGTTCCACTCGCCAATAAAACATTATCCCTAATGCAGGCATTAGCCACTCGATCTAAAGTTTCTTGAGATAAGAGAGACGTTGGGCCTTGTTCTAATAAGGTAGGAATGTCCTGTGGATCCAATTCTTTGGAAAACTTATCCACTAAAAATTTCGAACGATCAACCTTAACAACTGGTAGTTTTACCACTTGTTGTAATACTTGCATAGCTAACTCTTGTTCAGCCATATACAAACTCCTTTTACTTCTGTAAGTTATATTCTATGATAGCATACTCTTTTAAAGTATGTTTCAAATTCCCCTCAAAAATTTTCAAAAAATCCTTAGCAACTTATTTGTTAAAGATTTTTAATAGTCTTTGTAGAGACAGCTCGAATATTCAACTCCTACCCTTACAACATGATATTCTATCTGTGAACGATAGTCTATTATTGTTTCACCTAAAATGTTCCTTGAATACACACTAACTATGAGCTTTCGAGTTTCATTTTATAAATCCATAATTTCTTTTTTCTTTCGATCAAATTCTTCCTGAGATAATATACCTGCATCTAAAAGAGATTTTAGTTTTGTAAGTGCTTCGATTTGCTCATCTAATGATAGACTCGGTTTCATGGCTTTTTCATCTAAACTTTGAGCCATATTCATTCCAAATATCATGCCAGCACTATCACCTAGACCATGTTGCTCTACTCCTGATGCAATTTTTTGTTGTGCTGCAATATTAGAAGATTTCTGCGATACATCATCATAAGCTTTTAAATTCATCTTATTTGATGAAAATTGTTTGACCAGTTCCTTAGATTCTGGTGAGAACTCAATATTAGCGATGGCAACTTTTACAATCTCAAATCCAAAACGTTCTTTCCAAGTCCCTGCATACTGTCCATCATTTGATACTTGTTCCGCAAGAACTGCAGCTTGTGAGGGTAATTGTGAAATACGATAAGTTGTTGACAAAGAATTAAGTGCAACAATAAAAGATTGAAGAAATTCTGTTACTATTTGTGATCTAGCTTGAGCGCTATCAAAGGTATAATAAGTCACATTGGCAGGAAGAAAATTTCTGATAAATTGCTTAGCATCTGTAATTTGGATAGAAAATGTTCCAAAAGCACGTACTTCTAAATCTGTACCATAAAACAAATCATTATACATGACTGGACCACGAGTTCCAAATTTAATATCACGAATTTCTCTCAAATTAACAAAACAAATCTGTTTTTGCTGATCACTTTGACCACCGAATCCAACACGATTAACAACATTGTCAAACAGTGACTTTTTCAATCCATCACCGTTAAAAACACTGCTCTCACCATTTTGATATTCATATCCACCTGGTTCTGTAATAATTTCCTCGATACCAGACTGACTAAAGATAAAGGCTGCAGTATTTTCTGGAATAAAAATCTTGGATCCGTTGGAAATAACACCTGCAGATCCCTTCGTATTGACACCCCTACCATTATTACTTTCTTGAACAATACCGGGACTTACAGCTGTATGTTCATCAAAAGCTTGAACTGTGATAATTTCTTTCCACTGATCTGCAAATGTCCCACCAATAGAATCTGTAATTGCTTTTATCAACCCCATTTAATTGCCCCCTTATAAACTCTGATCCATATCACAATAGGCACATCTTACTGTTTGCTTCACTTGACCTGACAAAGGTGCTCCACAAAAGCTACACTTGGTTGAAATCTTTTCTGGCTCTGCATCCTTAATCCCAAGTCCTGCTTTAAAAGTGTCAAATGTATCCTTAAATGTTTCTGCCAAAACATCTGCTCCAAACAAGCTGCTATCCCCCAAGGTTTCAAAATTGCTTGTATCACCTGATATCAATTTAATAATGTTTCTAGCCCACTTGTCAGTATCCTTAGTATTATTAAATGCAAAGATAGCTTGTCCGCCATTATAATAAATTTCCAGCCGTTTCACACCATTGGTTTTGGTTACTGAAACTTGAGGTTTCCCTTCAAAAATTTTAATCTGGTTAATGGGTATGGTAACTTGGTCTTTTTTTCCTCCCCACAAACCTTTTTTTATATATATTAAGTGTAGATTCGTTAAAATTAATTCATCTGTAGACAAACCATTTTTCCCAAAACTCACATGGTCACTATTCATAACCATATATTCATGTGGCAATAATTGATAATCCATATTGAACTCCACTCTTCCTATTAAAGACTAGCTTTCCACTGCTCCACTTGTTCATGTAGATTATCACGATAATCTTTTAGAGTCTTAATCACTTCTTCTTTTCCTTGAATCGGTGCTTTCTTTAGCGGACCATATTGTTTTTTCAAATCTTCCATTTCTTTTTTAGTGCTATCTTTTAGTTCTTGGATAGCAGCGCTATCTTCTAAAACAGTCCCTTTAAAGGCTTCATCTGCTTCTGTATAGTAATTATCGATTATTTTCTCATTCATAATCAAGTAATCTTCATAGGTTTTTATAGACTCAATTGTCGTATCGCTAACATCTTGTGGATTAAAATCACTTGAACTGAGTTTTTCTTTTGCTTTAGCAAACAATCCTTTCTTTTCAGAACTACTAGATGAAGCTTCTGTTTGATTCTCACTAGAAGAGCTACTTGTTTTTTCAGAAAGAGAACTACAAGCAACTAGAGTAGAGACGGAAAGACCTAGCAAAGCTAAACGACAAACTTTTTTTATATTATTCATTGATAGAATCTCCTTTTATTTATGAAATCATCATATCATATTTCCTAAAAAAAAAAAGCATTTTCTGATTAGATAAACATTAAAAAATACAGAATCCCTTTTTTAAAAGAATATTTTTCCATTTCAAATTCCACCTATTTTCTCCACCAAAAAAGAGGGTTACCCCTCTTCTTAGTTCTTATCCAGATTGCGTAGCATTTCGTCAATCTTGTTTCCATACTCGATGGACTCGTCTTTGACGAAGGTCAAATCTGGGATTTTGTACAATTTCAAATTGCGACCAAGTTCACGTTTGATAGTACCAGTTGCTTTTTCAAGCCCGATTTGGGCTTTTTGATTATCCGAAGCAAGGTTACTCAAAATGGTGTAGTAAACCTTGGCTACAGACAAGTCACCTAGCATCTGAACATCTGTGATGGTTACGCCTTGGACACGCGGATCACGGACTTTCTTTTGCAAAATCTCATTGACTTCACGCTTGATTTCCATGCCCACACGATCCGTACGGAAATGATTTGCCATGATATTCCTTTCTCTACTTTGAACCAAAAGCTAGGCCAGCAGACCTAGCTATTTTTAAACTTCTTGATTTTCATTTCAAATTGAAACAAAGTTCAATTTGAAATCATCTGCTTCTTTCGCCGTGGTGAAAGTGATGGAACTGATTTATAAGTCCCATCACAGGGGATTTTTGAGACCCTAGGCTCAAAAATAAGCAATGAAACCATCGGTTTGCTTGCGTCCCTCACCACCTAAGAAAGGAGCAAAAATCTTATCGTTTGATTTCTTCCATGACATAAGCCTCAATCACATCATCCATCTTGATATCATTGTAGCCATCAATCATCAATCCACCTTCACGACCGTTTGTAACTTCTTTGACGTCGTCTTTGTAGTGTTTCAAGCTTGCAAGTTCACCGTCATAGATAACGACACCATCACGGATAACACGGACTTTTGAGTCACGGGTAACCTTACCGTTGATAACCATGAATCCACCGATAGTTCCCACTTTAGACACCTTGAAGGTTTCACGAATAACTGCTTCACCAATAACTTTTTCTTCAAATTCTGGATCAAGCATCCCTTTCATGGCTTCTTCCATCTCTTCAATAACCTTGTAGATAATGCTGTGGAGACGGATTTCCACATCGTCAGCTTCTGCTTGTTGACGAGCTTGTGGTGTAGGGCGTACGTTGAAACCAACGATAAAGGCATTTGAAGCTTCGGCAAGGGTCACGTCAGATTCATTGATAGCACCGACCGCTGAGTGAACGATGGTAACTTTAACACCTTCCACATCGATCTTCTGAAGTGAGGCAGAAAGAGCTTCAACAGAACCTTGTACGTCAGCCTTAATGATAACGTTAACAGATTTGAGTTCACCAGCTTTAAGCGTATCAAAGAGGTTTTCAAGGCTGACACGTTGGGTAGCTTGACGTTGTTTCATGAGGGCACGTTTGGCACGCTCTTCACCTGCTGCACGCGCAGATTTTTCATCTTCGTAAACAGCAAAGTGGTCACCCGCCATCGGCGCTTCGTTCAAACCTGTGATTGAAACTGGTGTTGATGGTCCAGCAACTTTAACACGACGACCAAGGTCATTAGTCATAGCACGGACACGACCGAAGGTATTTCCGACAACGATTGGGTCTTGAACATTCAAGGTACCTTGTTGAACAAGAAGGGTTGCGACCGCACCTTTTCCTTTATCCAAGCGCGCTTCGATAACTGTACCGATAGCACGCACTGTTGGATCTGCCTTGAGTTCTTGGATTTCAGCCACAAGAAGGACTGTTTCCAACAATTCTTCGATATTTTGGTTGAATTTAGCTGAGATTTCAACAAATTCAGAATCTCCACCCCAAGCAGTTGACATAACTCCATGCTCTGCCAATTCACCGATAACGCGTTCTGGGTTAGCACCTGGTTTATCAATCTTGTTAATGGCTACGATGATTGGAACATTGGCCGCTTTTGAATGGTTAATGGCTTCGATAGTCTGAGGCATAACCCCGTCATCTGCCGCTACGACCAAGATAGTAATATCGGTAACAGAAGCACCACGCGCACGCATAGATGTAAAGGCCGCGTGTCCTGGTGTATCAAGGAAGGTAATCTTCTTGCCATTTTCCACGATTTGGTAGGCACCGATATGCTGAGTGATACCACCCGCTTCACCTGTCGCAACACGAGAATTACGAAGGGTATCTAGGAGTGTTGTTTTACCGTGGTCAACGTGTCCCATGATAGTTACAACTGGTGGACGCTCAACCAATTCATCTTCATTGAGATAACCATCTTCGATAAAGAAACGTTCGATGTCGGCATTATCCACTTCAACTTTTTGTTTGGCTTCGATACCATAATCCACCATGAGGAGTTCAATTGTTTCCCCATCCAAGGATTGGTTTTGTGTGGCCATGACGCCCATCATAAAGAGTTTCTTAACGATTTCAGCTGGTTCACGTTTGATACGTTTTGCGATTTCCGCAACGGTCATACCATCTGTATATTCAAATTCTGTTGGCAATTCATGGAATTTGCGCTCCGTAACAGGTTTTGGAGTCTGATTACGGTTGTTCTTGTTATTGCCTTTTTTGTTCTTTTTGTTGTTATTCCAGTTACTATTCTTTTGATTTCTCACTTGATTTTGACTACTTCGATTCTTTTGTTGTTTTCTAGGACCATCTTCTTCGTGATCATAATCGTCACGATTTTTGTCTGGTCGAGCTTGTTTTTTACGACGTGTATCCACTGCAGGTTCTGTTTTCTCAGGGACGACTTCAACCACTGCTTGAATTTGCTGTTCTTGTTGCGCTTGTTCAGCTAACTTAGCCACTTCTTCAAAGATTTCCTCTGGCTCCTTGCGTTTATTTGCTTGGGCCAAGGCTTCTTTGGCAGCCTGAGTCTGCTTGAAACGTTCCTCACTTGAACGGGCATATTCTGCATTTTGCTCTGCTTTTAGGGCTGCTGCACGGGCTTTAAAGTCAACACGTGGAGCCACTTGATTTGGACGTTTGTCCTCTTGTTGACGGCGCTCATTACCACGATTTTGCTGACCTTGCTGTTTCTTAGCTTGGTCATTAAAACGGCGATTGTCGCGGTTGCCTTGACCTTGTTTTCCACCATTGCGGCCGTCGTTTTTCTGACGGTTCCCGTTTTGTTGTTGGTCACGGTTATTGCCCTTATTTTGCTTACGTCGTTCTGCCTGCTCTTTGGCACGGGCTTCACGCTCAGCCTTGAAATTACGGCTTTGCGGTTTAGCTGCTACTTTTTCTGCCTTCGGAGCGACTGGCTCAGCAGGTTTTGCCTCTTCCTTAGCTACAGCTGGTTTAGCTGGTTCAGATTTCTCGGCTTTCTTTTCTGTACTTGCTTTTGGTGCTGCAGGTTTTGCTTCTGCTTTCGGAGCAGCTGCAGGTTTAAAGCTGGCAACGATTTTTGCAGCGACAGCTTCTTCCACACTTGATGAGTGGCTTTTCACATCCAAGCCCAACTCTTTTGCACGCGCTACAACTTCTTTACTTTCTTTTCCAAGTTCTTTTGCGATTTCGTACAATCTTTTCTTAGACAAATCATGTCCTCCTCTTCTATTCCATAAGAGACCTCATTTTCTTTGTAAATCCAGCATCTGTTACAGCCAAAACCTTTCTCGATTTCCCGACTGCTATGCTTAATTCCAGTGTTGAAAACACGGTTACAATTTCTACTTGATAATAATGACTTTTATCTTGAATTTTCTTGGTCAGATTGGGTCCAGCATCATGGGCTAGAAAGACTAACTTGGCCTTGCCGTCTTGAATAGCCTTGACCACCAATTCTTCACCCGATATGATCCGCCCTGCTCGCTGAGCGAGTCCCAAGAGATTGCTTATTTTTTGCTTATTCAAGTCCTAACTCTCTTCTTTTCACTTTGTGATCCACATAGGCGATCAACTCATCATAAAAGCTTTCTTCCACTTCCATGCTAAAGCTACGGTTAAAGACCTTCTTCTTTTTCGCCTCTAGGGCTTCTTTATTGTCTAGCTTGATATAAGCGCCACGGCCATTGGCCTTGCCTGTTGGATCGATAAAGACTTGTCCTTCCTTGTTCTTGACAATACGGAGCAAATCACGCTTATCAATCACTTCGTTAGACACAACAGACTTGCGCAAAGGGATTTTTCTCGTTTTCATCTTTCCCTCCTCTAGCAGCTTTTATTCTTCTACAGTATCGTTTTCTGCTTCCAAATCTACCGAACCAGCTTCTTCCATGGCTTCAAATTCACTAGCAGACTTGATATCGATACGGTAACCAGTCAAGTGAGCCGCCAAGCGAACGTTTTGCCCACGACGACCGATTGCAAGAGAAAGCTTGTTATCAGGAACAACCACCAAGGCACGTTTGCTGTCGTTTTCGTCAAAGATAACTTGGTCAACCTCAGCAGGAGCGATGGCATTGTAAATAAATTCAGCTGGATCTGCTACCCACTCGATAACGTCGATATTTTCTTCGATTGGTACCATGCGGTCGCTCTTAGCATCGTAGCGAGCTGGGTGGAATTTGCTAGTAATCTTCTTGATATTAGCACCACCACGTCCAACGATTGTACCGATAGCGTCCACGTTTGGATTGTGGCTACGAACGGCAACCTTAGTACGGTCACCAGCTTCACGAGCCACGCTCATGATTTCAACCGTTCCGTCATAAACTTCTGGAATTTCTTGCTCCATCAAACGTTTGATCATTTCTGGGTGGCTACGACTTACAAAAACGTTAACTCCACGAGGGTTGTCTTCCACTTTGTAGACATAAACTTCGATACGATCGTGGGAAGCAAACACTTCTCCAGGAATTTGGTCTTGTTTAGACAATTGGGCTTCGATGCTGCCAAGATTGACATAAATGAAGCGGTTATCAAAACGTTCAACTGTACCTGACATGATTTCTTGTTCATGCTCTTTGTAAGTATTGTAAGTGATGGCACGTGTTTGCTTGCGCATTTTTTCCATGATGGTTTGTTTGGCAGATTGGGCTGCTACACGACCGAACTCAGCTGGTGCTTCTTCAAACTTAATCTTATCACCAAGTTCATAGGCTGAATTAATGGCAAGAGCATCTTTCAAGCTGATTTCCAAACGGCTATCAAATACTTCATCAACCACTTCACGGACAGTATAAACTGTAAAATCACCTGTTTTTTCGTTAAAGTCAATAGCTACGCTATCTGATTGACCATAGCGTCTGCGATAAGCGGAACGAAGCGACTCTACTACTGCGTCGATGATGTCTTCTTTTTTGATTCCCTTGTCTTCTTCCAAAATGCGGAAGGCCTCTAGCATTTCTTTACTCATGTTTTCTTCACTTTTGAATCCTCAAAAGCTATCCTTTCTTTTTCTATAATTTAACTGCTAAACGTGCTTTTGATACTAAACTGTATGGAATTTGGACAGTTTTCTTACGCGTCTTGTCCATATATTCCATAGTCAACTCGTCCTCTTCGAAGGCCACCAAGGTTCCTTCAAAGACCTTTTGCTTATCGATGGCTTGGTAGAGCCCGACATGGATGTATTTCCCAACCGCTCCAGCAACGGCATCCTTAGTTTTCAAAGGACGTTCCAAGCCTGGACTGGTGATTTCTAGGAAATATTGTTCTGGGAAGGGATCTGGCTTGATGGTGTCTAGGACAGGACTGATCATTTCTGTCAAGTCCGCCGTGTCGTTCAAGGTAATTCCTTCAGGTTTATCTACAAAAATACTGAGAATCATGTCACTGCCAATCTTTCCATACTCGATATCCACGAGTTCGAAAGGTGCTTGAATGACAGGTTCTACAACTTCTCTAACTAATTCTACGATTGTTGCGATTGCGTCCACCTCCTCATAAGCAAGAGGCGAAGATTTTTCCCCGCCTCACTTTTCATATTCTTACTGTTAGTATAGCACGTTTGCCAACTTATGTAAAGCAAAAGCACTTATACAGCCTGATTTCAGGCTATTTCTTAAAATTCTGCCTCAACTCGGTAGATAACTTGACCCTTGTTTGAGAATTTTTGCTCGTATTCTGTCATGACATTGCCTTCAAAATCACTGGCATGTAAGTCTAGACAGACACCATTGAGTTTCATGCCATATTGAGAAAAGCTCACTAGGCTGTACTCAAACAAGCCACGGTTATCCGTCTTGAAATGAATTTCTCCATTTTCAGGTAAGATACGCTTGAAGGTATCCAAGAAGGTTTTGTAGGTCAAACGACGCTTTTCATGGCGTTTTTTCGGCCAAGGATCTGAAAAATTCAGATACAAGCGATCAATCTCACCGTCTTCAAAGTAGTCAGTCAAATCAGAACCATCTACCCACAAGAGCTTGATGTTCGGCACTCCAACTTCAAGCACCTTGTCCAAAGCGTAGCTCAAAACAGACTTTTGAATATCAATTCCGATATAGTTGATGTCAGTGTTTTGCTTGGCCATACCTGAAACAAAGGCACCCTTTCCACTTCCAACTTCCACATGAATGGGATTATCATTTCCAAACAAGTCCCGCCATTTTCCCTTAGCTTCTAAGGGATTGAGGACCACATACTGGGGATTTGCCTCTAGTAATTCTGTTGCCCCTTTACGATTTCTAACTCTCATCTTCTCTTTCCATACTTGTCTCGGAAGTGACGTAAGCCATGGATCTCCCGATTGACATTTTCTAAATCTTGGTTCATATAATACTTGGAAATCTGGCTCAAATAAGACAATTGACCGTACCAATACAATTTATTTAATACCGTCTGATTGTACTTGTAACCGTAGTAGGTCAACCATTCCTTCCACTGATGTTCTGGAATATAATGGCAGAGCATATGGGCCACATCAAACATGCGATCGGTCAAGCGAACCGAATCCCAATCTACCAAATAAATCAAGCCACTATCTGTCTCAATCCAATTACTATGTCGTACATCTCCATGGACAATGGTCGCATAATCCTCTCTAAATCCTGGAATAGTCTGACGTAAATCAGCCATCACTTCACTGATAAAATGATTTTTACGCAAAGCATCTGGAGCCGTTTCTTGCCAAGACTGCAGTAAATCTACAGGTGTTTCCATGGCATAGCCCAAGCGACTCAACTGTGTCATCAATGGACGTGAGCGATGAAGGCGGGTTAAAATATTGACGATTTGTTTACGATTCATATCATAGGGGGTCAATATTTTGCCTGTCAACCATTCTTGAGCACACATATCACGCCCATCTGCCAAACGGCGACTCCATAATAATTGTGGAGCAATTTGTTCTCTAGCTAGACCAGGTAGGATTGGAGAGGTGTTCATTTTTACAAAGATACGCTTCCCATCAGGATAGCTACCCATATAAGCCTTGCCACTTTTCCCAGGTATGGGAGTCAGTGTTAGCTCATTATCACCCAAATCCATTTCTTTCCTCCGTATAAAGTTTCCTTACTATTCTACTAGTTTTTGGCCTATTCGTCAACCGCTCCACGCCCGATTCTCAAAGAAAAGCATTTCGGGTAACTTCCTTATAACTCTTTCCTTTTGAGCAAAAATAAATAATCTGTAGACGTTTGTGATATTTGGCGTACGATGAATCTCTTAGGAGTTTTTCAATTTTCTATATTTCTTCGTTTGTAAGTTTCATAACTACCATTATAAGATGTTTTTTGATTTTAGGATAGTAGCAGCCGTGCTATGAGTCGTGTTCGTGTCCAAATCATAAATCAATTCGATAGAACATCTCATGAATACAAGACTATTAAACGCTACTGGAAACTCATTCAGCAGGATAGTCGTAAATTGAGTGATAAACGATTTTATCGCCCTACTTTTCGTATGCACTTGACGAATAAAGAAATTCTAGACAAGCTTTTGAGCTATTAAGAAGACTTGAAACACCACTATCATCTCTATCAACTCTTGCTTTTTCACTTTCAGAATACGGAGCCTGACAAATTTTTCGGACTTATTGAGGACAATCTTAAGCAGGTTCATCCTCTTTTTCAGACTATCTTTAAAACTTTCCTCAAGGATAAAGAAAAGATTGTCAACGATCTTCAACTACCCTATTCTAACGCCAAATTGGAGGCGACTAATAATCTCATTAAACTTATCAAGCGAAATGCCTTTGGTTTTCGGAACTTTGAAAACTTCAAAAAACGGATTTTCATCGCTCTAAATATCAAAAAAGAAAGGACGAAATTTGTCCTTTCTAGATCTTAGCTTTTCTTCAACCCACTACAGTTGACAAAGAGCCAAAAATTTTACGAAATGCTAAAATAATTATATTGTCTCACACAAAAACTAGATAATTCAAAAATTCACCTATCGACTATCTGTGTTTGACTACAAGATATAGAAAATCTATTATTTTGGGAGGTGACAATAAAAGTGAATAATGTAAAAATTTAGAATTTTCAACATAGCTAAAATTATCCAACATGGGTAATCCCCATAGCAACTTCATTTTTTAATAACATTTGCAGTCGTTCATTATCTATAAATCTTTCAACTCCATAAAAATCAAGTAAATATTGCGGAAATGCACTAAGTAACAATACTCGTTCAAGAGGTAATATAAAGTCGTTATACTGCTTTAAAAATATGTCTTTAGAATCTATAGTCCCCTCTTGAATAAATGAATTGATTTTTAAATAAAATAACATATAAGTTGTATAAAGAATCAAACTAAGCCAAATTTGATTTTTATCTTTCATTCTAATTTGAAATGGACCATTTTCTTTAATAAAAATCTTACACGCATCTTTAAAGTGAACATCGCTAAACACAGGGTATGTAATAAGATTAATACTATCACAATTTATAAATCTTTCATGAAAGTAATTATTGGCTTCCACCATAGGATAACTTAAAAAAAGTTTACCATTTTCGGTTGCATTATCAAATAAATTTAACATCTCCTCAATTTTGTTATATATTTCGTTATATATTTTTTCTACATCTTTATCTTTTTTATCTTCTTTATAGTGTTGGGCGTCTAAATCGAAAAAGAGATAAATTAAAGAGAAGTCCTCGCTAGTATATTCAAATTCCCCATCAGATAATTCACAAATATGTTCTACTGTTTGTTCATATTGGTTTTCTTTTAATTTATTATATAAGGAATAAATGTTTGTAGAAAAAATGACTATTTCATAATCAATTTTATGAGAAAAAAAGTCACTTTGAAAATTGCAAACCGATTTCACGAGTTTTGTATCCGGTTTTTTGCCCTCAGTAATAAATAGTATTCTTTTAGTTTTTGACATCAGCAAAGAACCCTGTTCTGTACATTTTCTCTAAATTTTGTGTTTTTCTTATAACCATATCTGTTTTATTTGAAAGACTAGATATTTCATTATCTTCAATGATGTAATAACAATCTGGTCGTAATAAAGTATTAGACATATTAGTGGTATTATGTGTTGTTATAACTAATTGGAGAGATCGTATTTTTATTAATCTTTTAATAATTTCACGAGAAACATCATTATGAAAATATGCATCAAATTCATCCATAAAAACAAAACGAACTTCTTTTTCAAACGATAAATACCAATAAAAGAAAAGTGTTAGTGATCTAGTCCCTTTAGACATAATGCCCCAAAACTCTACTTCCTTGCCTGAGTCAAATTTCACATAAATCTGTTTTTCTCCATCAACCTCTTTTTCAAATAGATTATAATCTATACCTAAATCTTTTAAAAATTGATTATAGTTACTAAGGTTTCCAGTCTCAATAATTGCTGAGGCAATGGATTCCGAACCTGTTTTAAAACCTCTATACCTGTTTCCGTCCAGCGAATCAAAAGATAGCATTCTATTGACAAAATCCATAAAAAGTAAAAATACTTCAACATTTTTATCTGTCTTAGGATTTAATGCGGTATTATTCCTAATATATTTAACTAACGATAGATCCTCAGTATCAAAATCAAATGTTAGATGCTCGGTACCTTTCAAGGTTGCTTTTTCTCTCTCATTTTTTTGACGAGAGTCTATTACTGGAGTTCCATTAATCAAAACAATTTCTTCTACTAATCTTAGAAAGCTAGATTTCTTATATCTATATATAAGTTCATCCTTATCAAACTGAAAAGTATATTCAAATTCTGCTATATCTATATCACTGTCTAAATTTAAGTAATGTTTATCATATTCTTCTCTTCTGATATGTTTATCTGTCAAATGTGAAACTATATCCATAAGAGCCAAGCCTAAATTGGATTTCCCGCTGGCGTTATCTCCATAGATTAGTGAATCTTTAACAAGGTTATCTTGAATTGCATCAGTATTATATTCGTAATTCCCTGAGGTGAAATCGAAGATTAATTCATCTTTAAAATTCTTAAAACCTTTAACTTTAAACGTTTTAATCATGTTTCCTCCTTAGTGTAATTTTTTTACACCACCTTTATAATACTAAAGAATAATCCAATTGTCAAAGAATTTTAGCTATTTTCTAGAATCCAGCTTAGCGTCAAAATCAAAGACAGAGAAATTCCTCTGCTGACTTCCGCCAAGTGTTGAACTCCCGCGCCAGAAGAAACAGCGAAGAAATGAATATAAACCAGCGTCTCAAGCACACTTAGAAGAAAGATTGCAATAAAAAGCAAAAGGTCTTTCTTGCTTAACATCCCAAAAGAAATCATATCAAACTTTCTAGCATAAACAACACTCAGCGAGGTTACAAGAAGACTTACAATAATCAATTCAGATTCATTTTGAAAAAAATCCCCATGGTTAATCGTATAAGGCACTGTAATGACGATTAGTAGTATTAAAAATCCAAAACACAAGGCATGAAATTTATCAAAAAACTCCATAAAACTATCCTCCTCAACAAACAGACTTCCTACGCGTCATCCTTGAGCTCTAGTCTTTCCAAAACAAACCATTTGAGTAACCAAAATCCGACCACATAACTACCCCCTAAAAAGATAGCCATTAAAGATAGCATGGGGTTTAGGAAATAAAAGGCCACAACAGATACAAAGGTTAGCACAAAAACATTAAAAGCAATGGTGTCAGAAGCCAAGACCAGAATATAGGGCGTCAACCAGTCTAAGGTTTTGGAATCTAGGAAAAATAAGTGTTTATACATGATGACCTCCTCTATGGCTGAAAAGCAAGCCTTTTATTTTTTACCCCAAGACCCTATGTAGAAAAGTGAGCAAAAATGGTAAGTTTGCAATGATATTATTAACAATATGGATCGAATAAGAAGGATAGATACTCTTCGTATAACGTGTTAGACAGGCAAATAGACAGCCCACTGCCGTATAGACAAGAATATCTGCGAAACTTGGCAAGCTAGAAAAGTGGGGCAAGGCAAATAAGAATGACGGAAAGAGAAGATCCAGCCCCCACCTCGAATTCTTAAAGAAGGCATGTTGAAGCAGTCCTCTACACACCAATTCTTCCATCAGAGGTCCTAGTACGATTAAGGTTAGGTAAACACCAAACTCCGCAAAATTTGTCTCACTATAGGCAATAAACAAATTCCACCCTTCATTGGTTCCCTGAACGTGTTTAGCTGTCAGATAGTTAAAGCATATCAACACAACAGCGGCTAACACCGTCAGAACAGAATAGCTCAACCACTTTTTCCTAGGGATACGAAAGAGATAAGCATGGCCCGACCTGACCAAAATCCAAAACATCAAGCAGATAAAGAGAAGGCTGATGATGTTTCGAATCCAGATAAGATTTCCTACCCAAGACGAGAACTCCCAATAATTGCTCCAAAATTTGGTTGTCCAAAACAATCCGAAAAACAGGAACAAATAAGAAAGAATTGCACTCGTTTTGAAAAGAATAGAGTGTCTTTTCATATAACTCCTCCTACTATCTACAAGGCAGGATGGCTCACCTTGTCAGGCTCTATTACTGCAAGATTAAGAAGACAGCTTGTTCTTTTTAAGGCTAACCTGACTACTAGATAATAGATACATTAAGGCATTAAAGACAATGAAAATATGTCCATAGAATAAAATCAACCTCGCATCCAAACCAAGATAAAGTTTGACCATCAAAAAGATGAGCAAAAGAATTTGAAACCATAAGGTTTTTTCAAAAATAAATTTAAAGCGATTTCGAATATCTACTTCCTTGATTTTTACCGCCACCCCTTTATTAGCAAGAAGGAAAACGCCTGCTTCAAATAATCCACTGTAGAGAACAAGCCACCCAATCGATACATTAGAGATTTGTAAAAATGTCCCTAAAAGAATATTCAACATACTACTCAAGAAAATAACAAGAAATAATCTATATTTCATTTTAAATACCTCCATTCACTTATTTCACGGACAGTTTAATAGAGCCTTCTAATAAAAGATTCTGTCAGAAGAGGAAGGCAAGCTACTTTTTATAATACTTCAAGCCCCAAATGAGTAGAAGCATAATAATCAAGCAGAGAATAGCGCCAATATAGGCAATTAATTGCTGATAGAATTCTCCTGCTGTGATACCTCTATACAAACAAATAATGGACATAAAACCTGTCAAGCCGATATACATGAGTTGATTGGTTCTAGGACTAACCAAATCATCATCTTCAAACTCTCTTATCCTCATCTCCCTAGTGAGGTAAACAGTGACCAAAATAGAAGCCAAGTTAATAACCACTAAAAGAAATTGGAAAACCAATGAAAAATTTAAAAACTGACGAGATAGAAATAGATAAGTAGAGACAAGCAAGGGCAACTGACCTAGGAACAATCTCGTAAGGAAGATGTTCCGTTTTTTAGCAAGAAAAGCTTTCATTTCTTTGCTCCTTTCTTTTTAGTTAAAGCAAAATAGATCACAACCGCAATCATATAGGCTATGGTATAAAATAACTGATACCAAATACTCTCCCTAAGCGGATAAAGAAAGATGGACATAATCAGATACAAGATGAAAATGATAAGTATTTTTCTCTTCATAAGATATCCTCCTAAATGTATGCTTTATCTTATACTCAATGAAAATCAAAGAGCAAACTAGGAAGCTAGCCGCAGGCTGTACTTGAGTACGGCAAGGCAACGCTGACGTAGTTTGAATTTGATTTTCGAAGAGTATTAGTTGAGCAAGAACCTTTACACTGCTAGTATAGCACTCATTTTATCCTTGGAACACTCACATCATAAATGGTCATCAAAACATCTTGAATTGTAAAAAATTAAAAAAGCAAGCATGGAAAACATACTTGCCATTTACACCATATTGATACCAACTTAATTTGTAGATTTTTTATCCTGCTATCACATATCATTTTAACAGGCGAAACAATATTAAAGAAACTCCCCTGTAGATTAAACTAGCGATAAAAAATCTCTTTATCTAATTAGATCTATCTTTATTCTTCTTTGGAGATTTTAAAAATTTTTCCCTAATTAAAGAAGTAATAAAAGAAACAAACATACCAACAACAAAAACAATAAGAAAACTTTTGAAATCCATAATTACCTCCAAGTACAGCTCCTCTACATACAAGCTCAAGCCTTTAAGCAACCATAATAGCCAATTGTAACGTTGTTTTTGCATTCACGAGGAATACCTCTTTTTACTTTCGTCCTATTACAACCTTAATAAGGCTAGTATACTACTATTTTTTAAAATTTTCCATCCAAATCACAAACGGTCATCAAAACATCTTGAATTGTTAAAAATAAAAAAAGCAAGCATGAAAAACATACTTGCCCTGGGGAACTTGACAATGTGAAAATACAAAATAGAAAACTACTCACCCTCACTTCCGTATGTTCTCATATATTCTCATGATCGCAACAAGGATAGCAGCTGTTCCACTTGCCAAAGCGATAAGGGTAATGATAATGTTGAGAATTTCAGGCGTACTCCCTATTCTGTTGACAAGACGGAGTAGAGATATAACTGCCAACTGAATCAGGAGTATTGATTCTACTCTTATCAATGAAGTCAGTTGGTTTTCAACTGCATATAAAAAGACTGGTAACATAACACAGGCTATAGCAATCACAAACAGGTTGCTCCCTGTTCCTTCTCCCTTATTCACCACGGAAATCATGAGAAGATTCGATGCTATAATCAACGTAGAACAGATGATAAAAAAGGATTTCTTATTCATATAGGGTACCTCATATACTATGGCATTTTAATTGATGACTACAGGCGGTACTTCTTTCCACAGATCTTCTAATCATCAACTGACATCGAGTGAACTGTTAAAACCTGACGAAAGACTTGATTTTGACAGGTGGTATTTAGACTGGTATTAGGATGGCTTTCCACAATTTTCATAACAGTATAGAGACCAACTCCTCTCTCTTCCCCTTTAGAACTGGCTCCAAAGGAGAAAATCTCAGAAATATCTATGCCCTCTTCTTTGATGGAATTTTCAATGATAAAGGTCTCCTGTGCTCCATTTTTTAAAAAGGCGATTGAAACATGAGGTTGACTGGCCTCTGCACTGGCTTCAATAGCATTGTCACAAAGGATGGACACAATGGTTAGAAAATCAAGTAGACTCATCCCCTCGACCTGAATCTCCTCAGGAACTTCGACATTAAAGACAATCTTCTTATCTCTAGCTTTTAGAAATTTCCCTGCTAGAAGACTTTTGAGGGCACGGTCCCGAATATTTACCAATCTGCCAAGGTCATATTTGTTGTCCTGCAATTTCTGACTAGAATCCTTTAAGACCGAGTCGTAGACCTCTTTTATCTGCTCCATATCCTCCTCTTCAATGCCCAGACGTAAACTGGTCAAGAGGTTGGTGTAGTCATGGCGAAAACTCCGGACTTCCTTGTAAAGTTCCTCTATATGCCGACTATAGCGTTCCATATCTCTGTAGCGCAAGGCCTGTTCTTGGTCCAATCTCTCATGGAGTTTGTCCTTCAAATAGGTATCTAGCTTCTTGATAATACCCATAAAAAAGAGTAGGTAAAAGACTAGGATGAGATGGCGAACAGTCGTTGATTGAATACCTTGTTCATATTCAAAGAAAGACAGACTTTGCATCACTAGATAGTAAGCCCCCATTATCCAGTTAATCGTAGTCAGGGACTTTTGAAAACCTTTATCGAGAGTCTCCCTTCTCAAACTAGTAAAATCATAGTCTAACCATTTCAAAAAGGCTAGAGAAATAAAGCAAATGAAAATTTTTATACATAACCAAATAAAAGAGCGGTCATCATACACATGCCCTTGCCCCAAAAATGGAATCACAAAATAGGAGACTACCCTGAAAAAAAGATTCACCAACATCATTGGGAAGAGACCATAAAAGAAGAGTAGTTTTTTAGGAAGCCCTCTTAACAATAAGAAAGATAAACCAATGCCGTACAAGGGTTCCATAAAATAAGTTAGGTAAGTATTTCCTACTATATAGCTAATCGTTACAAAAACAACTGCTAAAAGTAGCTTAAAAAGAAAGGACTTAAAAACTCTCTCCAGAGTTAGAACAATTCCATCCACCTTAAAAAATATAAACAATTCCAATCCAGATATCAAAAACACATATACTATCTTCCAAACTAATTCCATTCCAGCACCTCACTCAATGTAAGTTATTGATGGCCTCAGACACTTCTCTGACCTTATAACGCGCAATCATACAGCTTCCTCCATTGGGAAAGAAAAGGAGTTTCTCTTTCTTATCCAAACGAACTACATTGGCAGGATTAATGAGAAAAGAGCGATGGCACTGCAAGAGACGGGGCTCCTGCTTGAAAACCTCCTCTAAACTCGCTGTAAATTCCAACCTGTCTGTCTTGGTATAGAGAATAACACGATGGGCTCTGGGCGACGTTTCGAGATAGTAGACCTCTTTAAAAGGATACTGGAATTGAGCAAATTTTGATTTAAAGTAAAAGCAATCTTCCGCCAGACTTTTACTATCCTGACTATTGGCATAGAGGAGGGCTGTCTCGATCCGAGATTCAAACTCCTCTGCCGAAAGGGCCTTATCAATGTAGTCCAAAGCTGACACCTGGTAGCGAAAGGACAGGGGCATAAACTCCGAGTGAGTCGTCACAAAGACGATGAGAGCATAAGGATCCCTATCCCGAATCTTTCTAGCCACTTCCAGACCCTTCATCTCCTCATTTCGAATCTCAATATCCAAAAAGAATAGCTGATGAGCTCCCTTCTCATGCACCTCTGCCAGCAGCTGGTCTGGCTTACCAAAAACTTCAAAAGAACTCGGAGTGATATGATGTGCTTTCAAAAGTTTCTCAATGGTCGTTTCAATCCTAGTCTGTTGGGAAAAATCATCTTCTAAAACAAATATTCTCATCTTCTTACTCTCCTTGTTTCGATTTCTTCCTAAAAAGAGAATAGCAAAAATACTTTGATACAAGCCCACCAAATCCTAAACAGGCATTTAACGCTCCTGAAGGGTAGCTTGTTCCTCAAATAAGCATGATAATCTTACCACTATTTTATCATAAAATCTTAACAGTACCATTCAGGAAATTTCAAGGACAATTAAAGATTTTATGGTTGAAAAGGAGATAAAAGTGATAGACTGACAGTATCAAAACACAGTTGCTAGAGGTAAGACTGGCACACAGATTAAAGGAGGAATTCTCATGACAGATACAGACCCTATCAAAAGAGCTCAGACTTTGATTACGGACTTAAACAAAGCCTACCAAGCATGCAAACAGGCAACCGCTGACGACGTCCGCTTTCAGGAGCAATTAAACTCTATTCTTGGTTTTCTAGCCAAGGCTGAGACAGTGGATAATCGAGTCTTGATTGAACTGGAAAAATTTTACCAGACTTCCAGTCTTCTCATGGGACTCAGCGCCCTCAATCCAGATGCTCCTACTCGCGCCGCTTGGCGGGCCTATGACCGTTTCCACTTTGACCAAGTCAAGACCAAGTTGAGTCTCTACGGACCAACCATTCTCTTGTAGAAAATAAAAGAAGCTGAGCTAAATTAAACTCAACTTCTTTTTTGTTTCATATAAGCAATGTTAGTCCTGCATCTGACGTTTTACCTGATAAGGCAAATACAAAACTTGTAAAACCAAACCAGCTCCCAGTAAGGCTAGAAGGGCTAGTTTTTCTTGGAAGGTAATCAACCCAACAACTAATTCCACTACTAAGACCAAACTGGTCAATCCTCGGACTACCGCCTGCAAGCCTTTTTCCTTTTGCCCCTTGTCCAGCGGAAAGAGTTGGGTCAAATACTGGTAGTCAAAGGCATGATAGAGGGCCAGCAACTGGAAGAGCAAGAGGTAGTTAAAGAGAACTACCACTGCTGTCGCAATCCAAGATTGCTCGATAAAAAACTGCGCCAGCAAGGAAAGCAAGAGCAGGCGAAGGCTGAGAGCAAAGAGGTCTCCATTTCGCAGATAAGAACGCAGATAGAGATTTTGCCAAATCTTCCCAGGCACCTTCTGAACAGCCTTTAGGATAAAGTCCAGATAGGCACGACGCTTGACGCTGTTTGAAATTCCCTTGACCTGGGTAAAGAGCGCAAAGAAACGAAGCAAGACTTGCTTGCGCTTGCTTTCTTGGGAAATAACATAGTCCCAGTCCAGTCCAGTTTCAGTGAAAAATTTGCTGGCCTTTTGACGAAAGAGGAAATATTTTCCTACCCCCAATAAAAGCACATAGACCAGAAAAACAGGCAAGCCATAGCCCATTGCCAAAAATAAGGGCGCAAATAACAGCAAAAAAAGGGTCTGGACAAAGAGCCAAAAGACTAGGGAAATGCCAGTTTGACGCTTGAGATGGAGCTTGATTTCCTCTTCTCCGACTAAGAGAAAGAGCTTGTCTGGAGCCTCCATATAGGTGGCAATTCCACCCCAAAGTAAAAGTAAAACAGACGTAATTCCTACAAACAAAAGGATAGGCCAATGATTTTCAGGAAAATGTTGCAAGAGTTGACTGTACTGGTAGGCTAGAAAGCCCAACAGGACAAGCAGGAACAAGACAAAGTGGTCATTGAGAACATAGCGCAAATAACCGACACACTCCTTACGAAAAGCCTGCTTTCTCTTTAAAAACAAGTCTTTCATAGCTCCTCCTCTTTGGTCAGAGCCAAGTAAATATCATTCAAACTAGCCTCAGACATATCAAAGGCTTCGCGCAGTTGCAGGAGATTTCCCTTGGCACGCACCTCTCCCTTGTGAAGAATGACAAAGGCATCACACATCTTCTCAGCCGAATCCAGCACGTGGGTACTCATGAGAATGGACTTGCCCTTTTGCTTTTCCACTTCCAAAAGCTGAATCAAGTCTGCAATAGCCAGCGGATCGAGACCAAGGAAAGGCTCATCCACGATAAAGAGACTCGGATCCACCACAAAAGCACAGATAATCATGACTTTCTGCTTCATCCCTTTTGAAAAATGAACAGGGAACCAGTCTAATTTCTGGTCCAAACGGAACATTTTTAACAAAGGTTCTACTCGATCAAAAGCCACTTTCTGCTCAATACCATAAGCCATAGCAACCGTTTCGATATGCTCTCTGAGGGTCAATTCCTCATACAAGCTAGGCGTTTCTGGAATGTAGCCAATTTGCTTGCGGTAACTTGTCGCATCTTCTTGCAGGGTCAAGCCATTGATATTAATGGAGCCACTATAAGGTATCAACAGACCGATAATCTCATTGATTGTCGTCGATTTACCAGCGCCATTGAGACCAATCAAACCAACTAACTGCCCACTTTCAACAGTAAAGGACACATCTTTCAAGACAGGGACATGGACATAGCCACCTGTCAGGTTTTTAATTTCTAACATATTTTCTCCAAATCTGGTATAATGTAGCTATATTATATCAAAATTCAATACAGTAGAGGTAGATTTTATGTCAGATTGCATTTTTTGTAAAATCATCGCAGGGGAAATTCCTGCTTCAAAAGTATATGAAGATGAGCAGGTTCTTGCCTTTCTTGATATCTCTCAAGTGACACCTGGACACACCTTGGTCGTACCCAAAGAACACTATCGCAATCTTTTGGAAATGGACGCTACTAGCGCCAGCCAACTCTTTGCCCAAGTACCAAAAGTAGCTCAAAAAGTCATGAAAGCTACCAAGGCTGCTGGTATGAATATCATTGCCAACTGTGAAGAAATTGCAGGGCAAACCGTCTTTCATACCCACGTTCACCTCGTGCCTCGCTACAGTGCGGACGATGACCTCAAGATTGATTTTATCGCCCACGAACCAGACTTTGACAAACTCGCTCAAGTCGCTGAAACTATCAAAAACGCCTAAGGAGTTGCCATGAAATTATCCAACCTACTGCTATTTGCAGGAGCTGCAGCTGGAAGTTATCTGCTCACAAAAAATCGCCAAACCATCACAGATGAAGTCTTAAATACAACTGACCGCGTTCAAGCTATCAAGGACGATGTGGATATTATCCAAAACAGCCTGCAAATCATTGACCAGCAAAAAGAACTCATCAAGGAATATCAAGAAGACCTCACCTACAAGTTTAAGGTCTTGGAAAAGGATATCCAGACTAGACTAGCAGTGATCAAAGAAACACAGGAACTTGAAGATAAGTAAAAAGAGCCCGACGGCTCTTTTTTAAAAGGTAAACAAGTTATATCCCGTCAACTATACATCATAATTTAGGCAACTCATTCACCATTTCACAACTAAATCGAAGACTTTCCTAGGCTTTCCGCCGTAATGAAAACACCTGAAACAGCTTGGTTTCAGGTGTTCGGAAACTTTGATACCTAGGCTCAAAGTTTAGGTATGGAACTTCGAAGAAGGTCCCTACCGTCCGTCATCACTTAAGGAAAGTTTTAAAAAATCTATAAACAAAAAAGAGCCACTCGGCTCTTTTTGCTTTATTCTCCTTCAAAGGCATCTTTAATATGGTCAAAGAAGCCTTTTTTCTTTGGATTGACTTTTAAATCACCTGCAGCTGCGAATTCTTTCAAGGCTGCTTTTTGGCGGTCGTTCAAGCCTGTCGGTGTTACGACATTAACGGTAACGTATTGGTCACCAACTGCACCACCACGGAGGCTCGGAGCTCCTTTTCCACGTAGACGGAATTTCTTACCAGTCTGAGTGCCCTCTGGGATAACCAATTCAACATCACCGTGAACAGTTGGGATATCTACCGTATCACCAAGAGCTGCTTGGACAAAGTTAAGGTTCAGATTATAGAAGATAATGGTTCCTTCACGTTCAAACTTGTCGCTGGCTTCCACAGAAACCACTACATACAAGTCACCATAAGGTCCACCGTTAAATCCTGCTTCACCTTGGCCTGCTAAGCGAATTTGTTGACCTGTTTCCACACCAGCAGGGATTTTCACATGTACGCTATGGGCTTGTTTTTCATGCCCTGTTCCGTGACATGTTGTACATGGATCTTTAATTTCTTTTCCATGACCATGACAGACATCACAGGTTACTTGACGACGCATCATACCAAGAGGAGTTTGTGTATCAACGTTAATGATACCAGCTCCATGACAGCGTCCACAAGTGACTGGACTTGTTCCTGGCTTAGCACCAGAGCCATTACATGTACGACAGCTTGCTTCACGGTTGTATTTAACTTCTTTTTCAGCTCCAAAAATAGCTTCTTCAAAGGTCAAGTTCACACGGTATTGGAGGTCATCCCCCTGACGAGGAGCATTTGGATTGCGTGAAGCTCCCCCTCCGCCGAAGAAACTTGAGAAAATATCCTCAAAACCACCGAAGCCACCCGCCCCGTTGAAACCACCGAAACCACCTGCACCACCAAAGCCACCGTTGGCACCAGCAGCACCATATTGGTCATAGGCTGCACGTTTTTGGTCGTCACTCAAAGTCTCATAGGCTTCTTGAACTTCCTTATATTTTTCCTCAGCACCAGGCTCCTTATTGATATCTGGGTGATATTTTTTGGAAAGCTTACGATAAGCCTTTTTGATTTCGTCTGCCGAAGCGTTTTTTGACACCCCCAGACGATCATAAAATTCAGTATTGTTCATACAAGATACCAAGACCGTAAAATTCGACTGAAAAATAGGAAATCTGACGTTGGAGCGATGCTCCTAGGCAGATTTATCTTTTTTCCGAGAATTTAGGTCGGGTTCAATTCCTTTCTTTCATATTAAGTAAGAAACTTCAGAACTCGAGTTCAATTCCCCGAACGCTCTTTGTTCCTTTCTATTGATGTTGTAAATCAAACCACGAATTTAGGTCGGGTTCAATTCCTTTCTTTCATATTGAGTAAGAAACTTCAGAGCTCGGCTACAATTCCCCGAACACCCTTGTTCCTTTCTATTGATGTTCTGAATCGAACCACCATTAGGTCGGGTTCAATTCCTTTCTTTTATATTTAGTAGGAAAGCTCAGAGTGTGAGTTCAATTCTCTGAACACCCTTATTCCTTTCTATAATTTATAAGTAAATCTTTAGAGACTGTTTTCTATACTCTGCTTTACTTGATTAAACTCTTCATCTGATAGAGTAAATATCAAATCCTCTTCAGCATACTCGTTCTGTTCTTTAAAATAGTTGTCCGTATTCTCTGCCAACCCTAAACCGAAAATCACTTTTCTTGCAAACTCTTGATGTGCAAAACCGATAGCCGTAATGATTTGTTTATCTTGGACAAGAACTTTCGGTTGGAAATTCTCACGTGGAAGAAATTCAAAATAATCAAAGAAGTTTTGCCAAATTCCACCTGTAAATTTCGTGTCGTTCAACAAGCCTGATTTCGCCAATAAAAGGGGCGCTGAAGAAATGGCTGCAATTAGGATATCTTGCTCAGCAAGACTTCTCAAAAACGAGATCAATTTCTCATCTTGTAGAGCAGGACCTATATTTACCATTCCTGGCAAAATCATGCAAGAATAATCTTCTATTCGGATTTGATCCAATGTTTTCGTCGGTTGACAGGACAAACCATCCTCAGAGACCACTATCGAATTCTCAGAAGCTACATAATCAATCGTGATATCAAAAGACAGAGCTAAAGTACTTGTTAAAGCGGTTATCTCATAAAGAGAAAAATTAGGATAAATGATACAAAGTACTTTTTTCATACACAACATCCTCTATTTTATCGAAAAACAGAGGCTGGGTTGCAACCTCTGGATTTCTTCTTATCATTACGACGTTCGAGTTTTAAAAATCAAACTAGTAATGCTAAATCGAGCACTCCCTAACCTCTTGGTGAAAAAGACAAATCTTCCTAGAAACTAAAGTTTCTGCGTCAGATTTCCTATTTTCACTGTGAGGTTTTAACGGGATTTGCATCTTATTTTTCCGTAAACTCTCCGTCTACGACGTCATCGCCTGCGTTTCCTGTTGCTTGTGCGCCTTCTGCTCCTGCTTGAGCTTGTTGAGCTGCTGCAGCTTGTTCGTAGAGTTTCACAGCAAGGCCTTGAGCTTTTTCGTTCAATGCTTCAAGTTTTGCTTTCATGTCGTCCAAGTTATTGTCTTCTTGCGCTTTCTTAAGGTCATCAAGGGCAGCTTGGGCAGCGTCACGTTCTGCGTCGAATCCTTTGCCTTCAGTTTCCTTGATTGTCTTTTCAGTCGCAAAGATAGCTTGGTCTACTTCGTTACGAAGGTCAACTTCTTCTTTACGTTTCTTATCTGCTTCAGCGTTAGCTTCTGCATCTTTCATCATGCGGTCAATTTCTTCGTCTGTCAAACCTGAGTTTGATTGGATCACAATTGTTTGTTCTTTTTGAGTTCCAAGATCTTTGGCCTTAACAGATACGATACCGTTCTTGTCGATGTCAAATGTTACTTCGATTTGAGGAATTCCACGAGGTGCAGCTGGGATATCTGTCAATTGGAAGCGTCCAAGAGTCTTGTTATCTGCTGCCATTGGGCGTTCACCTTGAAGAACGTGGATATCAACGGCTGGTTGGTTGTCTGCCGCAGTTGAGAAGACTTGTGATTTAGATGTTGGAATTGTTGTGTTACGGTCGATAAGTTTTGTGAAGACACCACCCATTGTTTCGATACCAAGTGACAATGGTGTTACGTCAAGAAGGACAACGTCTTTGACATCACCAGTAATCACACCACCTTGGATGGCAGCACCCATAGCAACTACTTCATCAGGGTTTACTGATTTGTTTGGTTCTTTACCAGTTTCAGCTTTAACAGCTTCTACAACGGCTGGGATACGAGTTGAACCACCAACAAGGATAACTTCGTCGATTTCTGACAAGCTCAAACCTGCATCTGAAAGGGCTTGACGAACTGGAACTTTTGTACGTTCTACAAGGTCACGAGTCAAATCGTCAAATTTCGCACGAGTCAAGGTCATTTCCAAGTGAAGAGGTCCAGCCTCACCTGCAGTGATAAATGGCAAGCTGATTTGTGTTGAAGTTACACCAGAAAGGTCTTTCTTCGCTTTTTCAGCAGCATCTTTCAAACGTTGCATTGCCATCTTGTCAGTAGACAAGTCAATCCCGTTTTCTTTCTTGAATTCTGCTACCAAGTGGTCAATGATTTTTTGGTCAAAGTCGTCACCACCAAGTTTGTTGTCCCCTGCTGTTGACAATACATCGAAGACACCGTCACCCAATTCAAGGATAGATACGTCGAATGTACCACCACCAAGGTCAAACACCAAGATTTTTTCTTCTTTATCAGTCTTGTCCAAACCGTAAGCAAGGGCTGCTGCAGTTGGTTCGTTGACAATACGTTCTACTTCAAGACCAGCGATTTTACCAGCGTCTTTTGTTGCTTGACGTTGAGCATCGTTGAAGTAAGCTGGAACTGTAATAACTGCTTTAGTAACTTTTTCACCAAGGTAGTCTTCAGCATAACCTTTCAAGTATTGAAGAATCATAGCTGAAATTTCTTGTGGAGTGTATTCTTTTCCGTTAGCAGAAACTTTTTCAGAAGTTCCCATTTTAGATTTGATAGAGATGACTGTATCTGGGTTTGTAACTGCTTGGCGTTTCGCAGCATCACCAACGATGATTTCGCCGTTTTTGAATGAGACTACAGATGGAGTTGTGCGGTTTCCTTCTGGGTTTGCGATGATTTTGCTTTCAGTTCCTTCAAGAACTGCTACTGCTGAGTTTGTTGTACCTAAGTCAATACCGATAATTTTAGACATGTTTTTTCTCCTTAAATTTTATATTCTATTTTCTTTTTGATACTCTTCTTAAGTGGCGGCGCCGTCAGAGCTTGACTTTGTCAATCTCTTTGACTAAACTTTGAGCCTAAGGTCTCAAAGTTTGCGCAAATAGCACCACGGCGAAGAGTATCGTCTTTGGTTCGCTTCGCTCACTATTGCAAAGCTGAACTACTTTTTTATCTTTCTTCATAGTTTAGTGTCGTTTCGGACAAGTTTTCTATTATGTAAATTGCGACACGAGGAGTCGAAATCGATTTTATTTCGACGACGAGTTAGTAAAGAGGCTAGGCAAACGCCATAGCGATTGCCGTTTTCTGACGAGTTGCTTTAGCTACCGTCAGAATTGCCTAATCGAACACGCCCTAAGCTCTGAGTAAAAAAGATAGATTTTCTTGTGTTCATCGAACACTTCGTCAATCTCCTATTTTTACTGTGAGCTTTTTACGGGCTTTGTATCTTAGTTATACACCACTACCATAGCCGGTCTTAGGATGCGGTCATGGAGTTTGTAGCCTTTTTGGAAGACTTGGGCGATGGTATCTGCTGGGTGTTCATCGTCTGCTGGGAGAGTTTGGATAGCCATATGGTAGTTATGGTCAAATTCACCGTCAGCTGCGATTTCTTCGATTCCCTCTTCTTTCAAAGCATGAATCAAGCTTTCTTGCACCATTTCCAAGCCCTTCTTCACATCATCTGTCAAACCTTCAACTGCGAGTGCACGCTCTAGGTTATCCAAAGAAGGGAGAATCGCTTTTGCCAAGTCCTGGCTACGATAACGTTGCAAGTTTTGACGCTCTTCATTGGCACGGCGTTGGATATTTTGCATTTCTGCATGAGCACGAAGGTATTTATTTTCGAACTCATCCGCACGTTCATTTGCCAAGTCCAATTCAGACTTCTCAGGAGTTGTTTCTTCTACCGTTTCCACAACTTCCTCTTCTTGGACTTCTTCTACTTCTTCATTTTTTATATCTTGGGCCATTTTCGCCTCCTTTAATGATTTCAATCTTAATGTACTTCGTAATGATTACTGCTGAGGTAGCGGTAAAAATCTGTCAACTTCATGGTCAAAACACGATTGACTACATTGACTTGGTTGATTAGCTGTTGGTAATCCAGATTGACCGGACCGATAATTGCTAGAATTCCAACTCCCCGATAAGGAATGAGGAACTTGCTACTAATCACCGCTAAGTCAGCTAAACAGGACTCTTGACTGTCTGCAACACGGACATTTTGCATCTGATCTTCACGCAACCCTTCACGAATCTCCAGAGCCACCTTTTGCGGTTGGTCAAAGAACTGATAGGCTGCTAGATTGGCAAAATTTAAGAGATTGACCTTGCCCGCCACCACAATGTTTTCGTTGAACATTTCCTTAAAAATGTGTTCAAAGAGATCGATGACATTGTCGGTTGTTGTAAAGTAACGCTGGATAATCTGCGGAATCTCCGTCCGAATCTTGTAGTGAATATCTAGAACGGTGTGACCGAGGAAACGTTCCTGAATGATTGCCTTCAGTTTCAGCAAATCCTCCTGCAAGAAGTTCCTTGGAATCAAAAACTGACTTGTAACCGTTCGAGACTCGTCTAGGGTAAATACCGCCAAGGCTGTATGTTGCCCCAAAACAACGATATCAAAGGCTGTCAACCGTTGTCTGCTGGGCTCAACATCCAGCGCTACTACCGTACAGCCACTCAAGTCTGTCAGTAGATTAGCAGCCTCTTGCAAAATATCCTCCAATTTGAAGAATTCCTGATCAAAGGCTTTAACAATCTCGTAAACCTCATTTTCAGCCAGTCGGTCAAAATCCAGTGAGTGTTTTACATAGTACTGAAAACCAGCAACACTTGGCATCCGACCACTTGAAGTATGAGCCTTCTCAAGCAACCCTTGCTTTTCTAAAGCCGCCATATCATTACGAATGGTTGCACTGCTAGAGTTAATAGACTCTTGCAAGGCTTTGGATCCGACAGGTTCGTGCGTTTTGGTAAAGATGTCAATAATCAGATTTAAAATATCCTGCTGACGCTCTGTAACCATCTCATCACTCCTCTCTGTCTGATCAATTAGCACTCGATGCACTCAAGTGCTAACTTATGATTCTATTATACACCCTTAAAAGAGAATGTCAAGACAAAAACTCAAAAAATTAGCACTCTTTTATCAAGAGTGCTAAAAATCAGTCTGAAGACCTAGAGTCTTACTACTCATCTACCTGGTATTTCCTTTTTAATCTGAAATAACCATAGATTAGGTAAGAAATTAGAAAAGCATATAAAACAAAAATAACAAAGAAAGGTTGCGACAGTTCTTCTCGAAACAAACTCATACAAACAACAAGACCACCTGAGAAAGCGGCTATACAGGAACGAAGTCTAGACCGCATAACTTCCCATCTAAGATCATTACGCATATAGACTTTCTCCTCTGAAAGTATATCAGAAGTTGGTTTACGAAGAATTGAACAAAAACCTATTTCTATCAATTCCCAACCTCTTTTTCTAAAATCTTGTAGTTCATGCTTATACTTTTTAAGAAATCTAGAATCATAGATATGATAAATGATATCATCTGGTTGGCACTGTTCAAAATAGAAAAAACCAAAACGACTCGTTCTATATCTCCAACCCTTCAAATGCATCTCATGCAAATACTCTTCTTCCTTGTCCAAATCAACAATGGTAAAAATCCGAAATTGCTTTTTATTTATCATGACTTCCCCTCCAATTTTGAGCATACCTACCCTATCATAAATCTGACAATCCCTTCTTTTTATGCCATAACTTCCAGCTAATATAGGCAACTATTAACAAAAGGATTAAAGACAAGAAAACATCTAGCCCGACCGCAAGAAAACTCCATAGACCATACGCATTACTCCTATTGAGCAATTTAAGTAAGAATGGTATATGTATGGCTAGCAAAAGTAAAACAGGTACTAATCGCAGTCTTAAAATGCGATTAACCATAGCTAACTTCCCAGTGGCATCATTATAAATTTCAAATTCTGCATCCGATTCAATTTCAGAATGCGCTTTTCTAAAATAGGAAAAACTATTAAAGTCTGTAATATGCTCCCAACCACAGTCTTTAAACAGTTGTAAATAGGAGGCTCTCTCTGATTTTTCCATTGGGTAAAAATCCAACTGATAAGACACTTGCTCAGGCTGACACTTTTCAAAGGTATACTTAACTGCAAACAATAAGATAGAGTAGCTTACTTTTCTAAGTTTCCATCCCTCAGCATGCATTTCTCTAAAGTATAGAGCCTCCCTATCATAATCCGCAATTGTAAAAATCCGATAAACAATTTTCTTTTCCATCATCCTTCCTCCCGACTGTTTCTATAGAGCCGTTCAATACGCTTCAATTCAATATCTAAAACTTTTCGTCCCAAGTCTGTGATATGATAGATTTTCCGCTTTTCCTCTTCGCGGACAAAGGAAATCAAACCATCCTTTTCCATCTTTGACAAGGTTCCATACATAGTTCCAGGACTAATCGAAACTTGCGAATCTGTCATTTCCCTGACCTTTTGCGTAATACTATAACCATGACCTTCCTTTTGCAGACAGAACAAGATATAAAAGCCCGTTTCCGTCATCGGAAGATAAACACGACGGATCTTATCCGTTAATTCCATTTATAGCCACCTTCTATCTAGTCCGATATGTCGCACTTCGTTATATAAAATATATCACACTTCGATATAAAATACAAGAAAAAAGACCGCCCTCAGGCAATCTTTCTTCTATATTAGTATTAGTAAAGGTCTAAATAATTATCAATTTCCCATTGTGAAACGAAGGTTGCATAACTTGCCCATTCAATGCGTTTGGCTTCAAGGAAACTAGTATAGATATGTTCTCCAAGAGCCGCTCTGACAACTTCATCTTCTGTCAAAGCTTTCAAAGCGTTGTGAAGAGTTGATGGAAGGTCTGTAATTCCAGCTTCTTTACGCTCTTCTGCTGTCATGATGTAGATATTTTCTTCGATAGGAGCTGGTGCTTCGATTTTATTTTCGATACCATGCAAACCAACTTCCAAAAGAACCGCCATAGCGATGTATGGGTTTGCCATTGGGTCCACCGAACGCAACTCAAGACGAGTTCCCATACCACGTGAAGCAGGCACGCGTACAAGTGGCGAACGGTTACGACCAGCCCAAGCAATGTAAACAGGCGCTTCATAACCTGGAACCAAACGTTTGTATGAGTTAACCGTTGGGTTCATGATGGCAGTATAGTTGTAGGCATGCTTGATCAAACCACCGAGGAAATGGTAGGCAGTTTCTGATAACTGCATTCCTTTTGGATCATTTGGATCAAAGAAGGCATTATTTCCTTCTGCATCAAACAAGGACATATTACAGTGCATACCTGATCCAGCAATACCAAATTTTGGTTTGGCCATAAAGGTTGCGTAAAGTCCGTGTTTGCGAGCAATGGTTTTGACAACGAGCTTAAAGATTTGAATCTTATCACAGGCACGGAGAACTTCATCGTACTTAAAGTCAATCTCATGCTGTCCAACCGCAACCTCGTGATGACTAGCTTCTACTTCAAATCCCATTTTTGTCAAGACATTGACAATCTCACGACGTGTATTGTCCGCAAGGTCAGTAGGTGCCAAATCAAAGTATCCACCCTTGTCATTTACTTCAAGTGTTGGGTCTCCATTTTCATCCAATTTAAATAGGAAGAATTCTGGCTCTGGCCCAAGGTTGAAGGACTTGAATCCCACTTCTTCCATGTGACGAAGAGCTCGTTTCAAATTACCACGAGGGTCTCCTGCAAATGGCTCACCTTCTGTTGTATAGACATCACAGATCAAACCTGCAACACTTCCATTTTCATCTCCCCACGGGAAGACTGTCCATGTATCCAAGTCAGGGTACAAGTACATATCTGACTCGTTGATGCGTACAAAACCTTCAATAGAAGATCCATCAAACATAGCCTTGTTTGACAAGACTTTATCTAACTGTTCATCTGTAGCAGGAATTTCGACGTTTTTCATGGTTCCCAAAATATCTGAGAACATGAGACGGATAAAGGTAACATTTTTTTCCTTGACTTCACGACGAATATCTGCAGCTGTGATTGGCATGAGTTTTCTCCTTAATGTATGACTACTTGCGGTTGCTTAACCGCGACCAAAAGGTGACCGTACTGAAGCAAAGCGACCCTGTTGGAGGAGTTCATTGTGAAGTGCACGACGCACCTCAGTCTGACTCACCGCTTTCTTGGATTTCGCCTCACGTTCAGCATATTTTTTCTTAATGGCAGCGATATTATAACCTTCAGAGATATAATCTTTGATTTCAAGCAGACGATCCATGTCATTCAAGGAATACATGCGACGGTTCCCTTCGTTTCGATCAGGCTTAATCAACTCTTGATCTTCATAATAACGAATCTGACGCGCCGATAAATCGGTCAACTTCATAACACTGCCGATAGGAAAAACAGCCATATTTCGGCGAAATTCTTTTTCCTTCATTTACAATTTCCTTCTTTCTGTCTATTATAGTCTAAAAAAAGACAAACGTCAATTGATAATGTTATAAAATATAACATTATTTTTCTTTTTTCTCTAAAAAGAGCCGAATACGATCAATATCGTAATTTACGAGAATTGCGACAAAAACTCCCATGAAAGTTTCTGATACACGCGCAAATACGTACAAAATCGTCTCTCCACTCGGAATCGATAGGGTAATGATTAACATAGCCGCTACACCACCAATAACCCCTGCTTTGTTATTCATGGCTACATTTGTCATAATGGTTAACATGGTGCAGATTGGAACAACTATCAAGGTCACCCAAAAGGCTTCGTGGAAAAAGGTATTTAATAAGAAGAAGACCAGGGCATAGAGGCCACCGATACTATTTCCTAGAATACGCGAAGTCCCAAAATGGACACTCTTATCAAAACTCTCCCTCAGGCTAAAAACGGCTGTCAAAGCACCAATTTGAAGACCTTTCCAACCAAAAAAGCCAAAAATCAAGAGAACTAGAAAAACAGCAATACCTGTTTTAAAGGTTCGCATACCAAGTTTGAACTGGGATTTATCGAATTTATATTTTTTAAAATAACTCATAATCTCAACTTTCTATTTCCATTTTATCATAAATCGGTGATTTTTATGAGTAATAGTTGAGAGGAAGCGTTTTTATTTTAAGCAAAAGAAAAGAGGAACTTTCATCCCTCTCTTCTTTGATTCATTTATAAAATCTTATTTTTCTGTCAAGGCTGCAAGTCCTGGAAGAACTTTACCTTCAAGAAGTTCCATTGATGCTCCACCACCAGTAGAGATCCATGAGAATTTATCTGCACGTCCAAGATTGATCGCTGCGGCAGCTGAGTCACCACCACCGATGATTGATTTAACGCCTGGTTGTTTCACGATAGCGTCCATCACACCAATTGTACCAGCTTGGAAGTCTGGGTTTTCAAATACACCCATAGGTCCGTTCCATACAACTGTTTTGGCACCAGTCAAAGCTTCGTCAAATTTAGCGATAGATTTTGGACCGATGTCAAGACCAAGGAAGCCTTCAGAAACTGCTTCACCTTCAGTGTCACGCACTTCAGTGTAGCCAGCAAATGCATTAGCTTCTTTTGAGTCAACTGGCAAGATCAATTTACCATTTGCTTTTTCAAGAAGAGCTTTCGCAACATCCAATTTGTCTTCTTCTACAAGTGAGTTACCGATTTCGATACCTTGTGCTTTGTAGAATGTGTAAGTCATACCACCACCGATAAGGACTTTATCAGCTTTTTCAAGCAAGTTTTCGATAACACCGATCTTGTCTGAAACTTTTGAACCACCAAGGATAGCTACGAATGGACGTTCTGGAGTTTCAACTGCTTCTTGGATGTAGGCAATTTCGTTTTCAAGAAGGAAACCAGCAACTGCTTTTTCAACGTTTGCTGAGATACCAACGTTAGATGCGTGTGCACGGTGAGCTGTACCGAATGCATCGTTTACGAAGATACCATCTCCAAGTGATGCCCAGTATTTACCAAGTTCAGGATCGTTTTTAGATTCTTTCTTGCCATCAACATCTTCGTAACGAGTGTTTTCAACCAAAAGAACTTGTCCATCTTCAAGAGCGTTGATTGCTGCTTCCAATTCAGCACCACGAGTGACACCTGGGAAAACAACGTCTTGACCAAGTTTTGCTGCCAAGTCAGCAGCTACAGGAGCAAGTGATTTACCAGCTTTATCAGCTTCTTCTTTCACACGTCCAAGGTGAGAGAAGAGGATAGCACGTCCACCTTGTTCGATGATGTACTTGATAGTTGGAAGAGCTGCTGTGATACGGTTGTCATTAGTGATTACGCCATCTTTCAATGGTACGTTGAAGTCAACACGAACGAGGACTTTTTTACCTTTCAAGTCAACGTCTTTAACAGTAAGTTTTGCCATGTTACAAAAACCCCTTTATTTATTTTATTCGAAACTATTATATCACACTTTGGAAATATAAGGAAAGATTTCACAAGATTTTTCGATATTTAATCTTTGTGGCATGCTAGAGTATATTATTTTTGCTTTTTCTAACGAATTTTCTTTCTAAAATCTTAGCTTAACACTTGTTAGATTTACTTTTATCCTTTAAAATAGAATAGGAGAAATTCCGTTATTATTTTTCGGAGGAAAAAGAAATGTCCATTAATTGGCAGGAAATTTTATTTCACTTTTTAGGTGGTCTGGGACTATTCTTATATAGTATCAAGACCATGGGAGACGGTTTGCAACAAGCTGCTGGAGATCGCCTTCGTTTTTACATTGACAAATACACTAGCAATCCCTTTTTAGGTGTTCTAGTAGGGATTGTCGTGACTGCCCTGATTCAGTCAAGTACAGGTGTTACAGTTATCACGGTTGGACTGGTCAGCGCTAGTCTTCTCACACTTAGACAGGCTATCGGAATTATCATGGGAGCCAACATCGGAACCACAGTTACTTCCTTTATCATCGGTTTCAAGCTTGGTGAGTATGCTTTACCCTTGATTTTCCTTGGAACCATGTTCCTCTTCTTTACAAAAAACAGAACAGCAAACAATATCGGACGCATCCTGTTTGGTGTAGGGGGAATCTTCTATGCTCTAAACCTCATCAGTGCCGGTATGAGCCCTCTTAAAGATTTACCACAATTCAAGGAATATATGGTAACCTTGGGACAAAATCCTGTGTTGGGAGTTTTTGCCGGTGCAGTGATTACCGTCCTCATCCAGGCCTCTTCTGCGACAATCGGGATTTTGCAAGGTCTCTATGCAGGTGGATTCCTTGACCTTAAAGGTTCTCTACCAGTTCTCTTCGGGGATAATATCGGGACAACCCTAACAGTTATCATCGCGGCAGCTGGAGCCAATGTCTCTGCGAAACGCGTTGCTGCAACCCACGTCACCTTTAACGTTTTAGGAACCATTCTTTGCTTAATCTTATTAGGCCCATTTACATCTATGATTGAGTACTTCCAGACACTCCTTCACCTCTCACCTGAGATGACCATTGCCTTCTCTCACGGTGCCTTTAACGTAAGTAACACCATTGTACAATTTCCATTCATCGGAGCCTTGGCCTACTTTGTAACCAAGCTCATCCCTGGTGAAGATGAAGTTGTCAAATACGAGCCGCTTTACCTCGATGAGCATTTGATTAAACAAGCTCCATCAATCGCTCTCGGAAATGCCAAAAAAGAACTCCTTCACTTGGGAAATTATGCTTCTAAAGCCTTTGACCTTTCATACAACTACATCATTGACCTTAATGAAAAGGTTGCTGAAAAAGGCCACAAGACAGAAGAAGCCATCAATACCATTGATGAAAAATTGACTCGTTACCTGATTACTCTTTCAAGCGAAGCCCTTAGCCAGAAAGAAAGTGAAGTGCTGACCAACATCCTGGATTCATCCCGCGATTTGGAACGAATTGGAGACCACGCAGAAGCGCTAATTAATCTGACTGACTATCTTCAACGTAAAAATGTTGAGTTTTCTGAAGCTGCTTTGCAGGAATTGGCTGACATCTATCAAAAAACCACTGGCTTTATCAAGGATGCCCTTGATAGCGTGGAAAACAATGATATCGAAAAAGCTCAAAGTCTGATTGAACGCCATAAAGAAATCAACAATATGGAACGTGTTCTCAGAAAGACTCACATCAAACGCCTCAACAAGGGCGAGTGTTCAACACAAGCTGGGGTCAACTTTATCGACATCATTTCCCACTATACTCGTGTATCTGACCACGCCATGAACCTTGCTGAAAAGGTTATCGCTGAACAAATCTAAGATCCAAGAAGCTATCCTAAATGGGGTGGCTTTTTTCTTTTCCTAACCAAGAATTGCTTTTCTAATATATAGAAAAATGCTTTGATTCACAATGGAATCAAAGCATTTTAAAGAGCTCCCCATACATAATCGCAGAAGCTGCGGTTCCTCTGTACTTTGCTTCTTCTCTTTTGATAAAGCGAGCCAAGTTGAGCAACTCAGGTGCTGGATGTTTGGGATTTAGGAGCAATTCACGATTGACCAGGCCTGAGAGACGAACTGCCAGCAATTGCTCATTTGTAGTAGGCAGTTTTTTAGCAGTCTCTAGGAGAGCAGCAACTAAATCTTCACTCAAATCATGTCGAGCATGATTGTAAAGATCTTTTACAAGGCTTTCTAGGTTTGGTTCTACCATCCCTACCACCTCCCTTATGGTTTAATAATTTTTAATCAAGTCAACCGTTGAACGATCCAATTTTTTCACCAAGGCTTGTAAGAAAGCTTGCGCTTCTAGGAAGTCATCCATAGCGTAAAGGGTTTGGTGAGAATGGATATAACGAGCGCAAACACCGATTGTTGTTGATGGGACACCACCATTTTTCAAATGAGCTGCGCCAGCGTCTGTTCCGCCTTTACCACAGTAGTATTGGTACTTGATTCCAGCTTCTTCAGCCGTTGTCAAAAGGAAATCCTTCATACCTGGGAGAAGCAAGTGACCTGGGTCGTAGAAACGAATCAGGGTTCCATCCCCAATCTTGCCTTGACCGCCATAAACATCACCAGCAGGTGAGCAATCAACTGCTAGGAAGACTTCTGGATCAAACTTGGTTGTAGATGTATGAGCACCGCGGAGACCAACTTCTTCTTGGACGTTAGAACCCAGATAGAGTTCATTACCAAGTTTTTGACCTGACAGGGCTTCTGCAAGCTCGCTCACCATAAGAACCCCGTAGCGATTGTCCCAAGCTTTTGAGATGATATTTTTTTCATTGGCTGTCAAGATAGCGGAACTATCTGGGACAATAGTGTCACCAGGACGGATGCCAAAACTTTCTGCCTCAGCCTTGTCCGCAAAACCACCATCAAAAACAATATCTGCAATAGCAGGCATGGTTGGTCCGCCCTTTCCACGAGTCAAATGTGGCGGAACAGAGCCTGAAATCACTGGAATTTCATGACCATCACGAGTCAGGAGTTTGAAACGTTGGCTGCTGACTACCATAGGATTCCAACCACCAATTTCAACCACACGGAAGGTGCCATCTGGCTTAATCTCGCTGACCATAAAACCAACTTCATCCATGTGAGAAGCGACCAAGACACGTGGTGCATCCGCAGCTTCTGAATGTTTAATCCCGAAAATACCACCCAAGCCATCTGTCACCACTTCATCCACGTGCGGTGTCAACTTTTCACGAAGATAAGCACGGACAGGTGCTTCATGACCTGAGATCGCAGCAAGTTCTGTTACTTCTTTGATTTTTGAAAATAATGTTGTCATTTCAGTTCCTTCTTTCTTTCATCCATTTTACCACTTTTTATAGGAGAAGGATAGCGGGAAGGTGGATTTCTAAATTAGTATCTTAGTCTTACTGTATCTTATAAAAAGCTTGTATTTTCTTGCATGTGAGGTGAAATCTAAGAACTATTCCAAGATCAACCAAACTATTAATTTCCAAACACAAAACAATTCAATGCTATATTTGTTCAGTTTTTCATGAAATTTGCAGAAAATAGTTGACTTTGCCTTCTTATTTCTTTAAAATAGTACAAAACTAGGAAAAGGAAAAAATCATGACCAAAACAATTCTTGTTACAGGTGGAGCTGGCTATATTGGCTCCCATACCGTTAAAGCTCTTTTAAATGCTGGCTATCAGGTACATGTTCTAGATAATCTCTCTACAGGAAATCGTTCGGCTGTGGATAGTCGTGCTAGCTTTAAGCAACTAGATGTTTATGATTCTAGTGCTCTAAAAGCTTACTTAGAAGAAAATAAGATTGATGCTGTTCTTCATTGTGCAGGTGAAATTGTTGTGAGCGAAAGTATTGAAAATCCAAGTAAATACTTCACTGCCAATGTTGCGGGTATGAACCAAGTTCTAAAAGTCTTATCTGAAGTTGGTATTCAAAAAATCATGTTCTCTTCAACTGCTTCCCTCTATGGTAATAACTGTATTGACAAGCCAGCTACTGAAGATACCCTGCTCGACCCTGTCAATCCTTATGCAGAAACAAAACTGATGGGTGAACGAATGATTTACTGGATGGCCAATCGCTACGATTGGAAATATGTCATTTTCCGTTACTTTAATGTTGCTGGAGCTGAAATGGATGCTTCAAACGGTCTGCGAGTGAAAAATCCAACTCATATCATTCCCAACATCAACAAGACCGCATTGGGACAAAATGATAGCCTGAAAATATTTGGAGATGACTATGATACACGTGATGGTTCATGTATTCGAGATTACATTCATGTCTTGGACCTTGCACAGGCTCATGTTAAAGGAATGAACTACCTATTTCAAGAAGACAGTTCTTCTCAAATCTTTAACTTAGGAACTGAAAAAGGCTATACCGTCAAAGAAATCTTTAAAACTGCTGAAGAATTACTGAATCAAAAAATACCACACGAAATTGTTGCTCGCCGTGCTGGTGACCCAGCCAGCGTCCTAGCAGACGCATCAAAAGCTAAAAAATATCTTGATTGGAAGGCTAGCTACTCCCTCGAAGATATTATTTTATCAGATTATCGTTGGCGTGTTAAAGAAGGCAAAAACATTTTGGAATAGGATAACAAAGGAGAAAGCCTTGGCGCTCTCTCCTTGCTTTATTTATTAAATTGTCAGAAAATTTATTGACAGATTAAAGAAATCGTGTTACAGTAATATCCGCAGGTATCTTTCGATACCAAATCCACATGAAAGGACGGGGTATGAAACTTTCTCATTATTTAATTGGCTTACTTCTACTCCTAGTCTTTCTCTCCATTAGCATTGGAACCAGTGATTTTTCATGGGGAAAACTCTTTGCACTGGATCATGAAACTTGGCTTCTCTTTCAAGAATCGCGTCTCCCAAGAACCATCAGCATTCTCCTGACCGCCTCTAGTATGAGTATGGCAGGACTTCTCATGCAGACTATCACTCAAAATCAGTTTGCTGCTCCGAGTACAGTTGGAACCACTGAAGCCGCCAAACTGGGAATGGTATTGAGCCTCTTTGTCTTTCCGTCGGCTAGTCTGACCCAAAAGATGCTCTTCGCTTTTGTTTCATCCATCGTATTCACCCTCTTCTTCCTAGCCTTTATGACCATTTTTACTGTAAAGGAAAGGTGGATGTTGCCTCTGATTGGGATCATCTATAGCGGGATTATTGGTTCTGTGACAGAAGTTATCGCCTACCGTTTCAATCTGGTTCAGAGTATGACAGCCTGGACCCAGGGCTCCTTCTCCATGATTCAGACTCATCAGTATGAGTGGCTCTTTTTAGGCCTCATTATCCTGATAGCCGTTTGGAAATTATCCCAAACTTTTACCATCATGAATCTAGGAAAAGAAACTAGCGAAAGTTTGGGGATTTCCTACTCCCTACTTGAAAAACTGGCCCTCTTTCTGGTGGCGCTAACGACTAGTGTCACCATGATTACTGTGGGTGGCTTGCCATTTCTCGGGGTCATCGTTCCCAATCTTGTTCGCAAGCACTATGGAGATAATCTAAGTCAGACCAAACTCATCGTCGCTCTGGTCGGTGCTAATCTAGTTCTGGCCTGCGATATCCTATCCCGAGTTCTAATTCGGCCCTATGAACTGTCTGTCAGTCTTCTACTAGGAATCATTGGTAGCCTCGTCTTTATCCTACTTCTATGGAGAGGGGGACGAAAAGATGCAGTTTAAAAGCAAACATACCAAGCTCTTCTGCCTTCTCATTATTCTGGTCATCGGTGCTTGTCTCCTCTACTTTTGGCCCATCACCCACCTGTCTGTCTTTGCATGGAAATTACGTTCACAAAAGATAGTTGTTTATCTCTTGGTGGCTATCGCGACAGGGATTTCGACCATTAGTTTTCAAACCCTGACGGAAAATCGCTTCCTGACACCAAGTATTTTGGGAATCGAATCCTTCTACGTCCTACTACAAACCCTGCTACTAGTTTTTGAAAGCAAATTTCTTCAGCTTGGAAAGTCTCCTATCTTAGAATTTCTGGTCTTGCTTCTGCTCCAATCCCTCTTCTTTCTCGCCTTACAAGGTTACTTGAAGACACTGGTGAAGCAAGATCTGGTCTGCATCCTGCTAATCTGTCTAGCCCTTGGAAGTCTCTTTCGAAATATCAGTACCTTCCTTCAAGTCTTGATGGATCCAAATGAATACGATAAATTGCAGAACAGTCTCTTTGCTTCCTTTCAGCATCTCAATACTTCCATCCTAGCCATCGGCTCTCTGATTATCCTTGCTTTGACACTCTTTTTCTTTCGAAAAGCAGTCATTCTGGATGTCTTGCACCTGCAAAGAGAAACGGCTCAAATATTGGGGCTCGATGTTGAAAAAGAACAGAGAGAACTCCTCTGGGGCATCGTGCTTTTGACCTCAACAGCAACTGCCCTGGTAGGACCTATGGCCTTCTTCGGCTTTATGCTAGCCAACCTCACCTACCTGATTGTCAAAGATTATCGGCACAAATTGCTCTTTATCGTAGCCATTCTGGTCGGATTTATCAGTTTGACCTTGGGGCAAGCCCTTATTGAACGAGTCTTTGCGCTGGAAATTCGCATCAGCATGATTATCGAGAGCGTGGGTGGTCTCTTATTCTTTATCTTACTTTACAGGAGGGCGCGTCAGTGAAACTGGAAAACATTGACAAATCCATTCAAAAACAGGATATTTTACAAGACATTTCGCTTGAAGTCAGTCCTCAAAAACTGACAGCCTTTATCGGTCCAAATGGTGCTGGAAAATCGACTCTCCTCTCCATCATGAGCAGACTGACCAAGAAAGATCAGGGGATTCTCAGTATCAAAGGTCGTGAAATCGAGAGCTGGAATTCGCAAGAACTAGCCCAAGAACTGACCATCCTAAAGCAGAAAATCAATTACCAAGCCAAATTGACGGTTGAAGAACTGGTCAGCTTTGGACGTTTTCCCTACAGTCGAGGTCGACTGAGACCAGAAGATTGGGAAAAAATCCGAGAAACTCTGGACTATTTAGAACTGACCAACCTAAAAGACCGCTACATCGATAGCCTGTCTGGAGGCCAGCTTCAGCGGGTCTTTATCGCCATGGTACTGGCCCAAGATACGGACTTTATCTTACTAGACGAACCGCTCAATAATCTCGACATCAAGCAAAGCGTCAGCATGATGCAGATTCTTCGGCGATTGGTGGAAGAGCTCTGTAAGACCATTATCATCGTCCTCCACGATATCAATATGGCCAGTCAGTATGCAGATGAAATTGTCGCCTTCAAAGATGGACAAGTCTTTTGCAAGGGAACAACCAATCAAATCATGCAGGGCGACCTGCTCAGTCAACTATATGAGATTCCCATCACGCTAGCTGATATCAATGGCAAAAAGATTTGTATCTATAGCTAGCAACTCAGAAACTCGAGTTAGAAGAAACTTTGTCTCTTAGTCAATAAAACCTAGAGACTCCCTAAATCGTTATCACATTTTAAAAAGGAGAAATCATGAAAACATCCCTTAAACTTTACCTCACTGCCCTAGTGGCTAGTTTCTTGCTCCTACTTGGTGCATGTAGTACAAACACAAACTCAAGCACTAGTAAGACGGAGTCAAGTAGCTCTGCTCCAACAGAGGTAACCATTAAAAGTTCACTAGGTGTAGTCACACTTTCAAAAGTCCCTGAAAAGATTGTGACCTTTGACCTCGGTGCTGCGGATACTATTCGCGCTTTAGGTTTTGAAAAGAATATCGTTGGAATGCCTACAAAAACTGTTCCGACTTATCTTAAAGACCTAGCTGGAAAAGTTAAAAATGTTGGTTCTATGGTTGAGCCAGACCTAGAAGCCCTTGCTGCTCTTGAACCAGACCTAATTATCGCTTCACCACGTACCCAAAAATTCGTAGATAAGTTCAACGAAATCGCTCCGACTGTTCTCTTCCAAGCAGGCAAAGATGACTACTGGACTTCAACTAAGACCAACATTGAATCCTTAGCAGGCGCCTTTGGTGAAACTGGTACACAGAAAGCCAAGGAAGAATTGGCCAAGCTAGACAAGAGCATCCAAGAAGTCGCAACTAAAAACGAAAGTTCTGACAAAAAAGCCCTTGCTATCCTCCTCAACGAAGGAAAAATGGCTGCCTTTGGTGCCCAATCTCGTTTCTCTTTCTTGTATCAAACCTTGAAATTCAAGCCAACTGACACTAAATTCGAAGACTCACGCCACGGACAAGAAGTCAGCTTTGAAAGTGTCAAAGAAATCAATCCTGACATCCTCTTTGTCATCAACCGTACCCTTGCCATCGGTGGGGACAACTCTAGCAACGACGGTGTCCTAGAAAATGCCCTCATCGCTGAAACTCCTGCTGCTAAAAACGGTAAGATTATCCAACTAACACCAGATCTTTGGTATCTCAGCGGAGGCGGTCTTGAATCAACAAAACTCATGATTGAAGACGCACAAAAAGCTTTGAAATAAGTTGCTTCAAACTCAACTAACATCTTTACATGATAAAACGCATCCTATCAAGCTCATTCAAACCTGATAGGATGCGTTTTTATCATTTTAAAGTCTGTTTACCTAGCCTCATTCCCCTTCTTGATTCCGTTTGAGTGAAAAATGGTCTGGGACGGGGTCCTTACCTGTTTTCGACCAGGGATGGCAACGTAAAATCCGAGCCAAGCCCATCAAGACACCCTTGAAGCCATGTTTTTCAATAGCCTGAATCATGTAGTTGGAACAAGTCAGCTCAAAGCGACAAGAAGGTGGAAAAGCTGGTGAGATAAAACGTTGGTAAAAGCGCACAGGCGCTATTAAAATTCGTTTCATTATTTCTTGGTTACAGCCATGGTGTGTAGTTGGCTGATTTCTTTTTTATTAAGACGACGGGATTCACCTGGACGGAGTCCTGTCAAGTCTAGGTGTCCAAAACGTGTCCGTGATAACTTATCCACTTGAAGACCGACAGCTTCAAACATCTTTTTAACCTGGTGGTTACGCCCTTCATGGATGGTCAACTGCACCACAGAGCGGTTTTTAACTGGATCCACTTTGAGAATTTCATAGACAGCTGGCTTGGTTTTCTTGCCATCAATCTCAAGTCCACGGGTCAAGGGGCGGAGATTATCCTTATTGGCAACACCTTTGACACGCGCGACATAGACCTTGTCTATCTCATTACGAGGGTGAATCATTTCATCCGTAAAATCCCCATCATTGGTCAAAATCAAGACTCCTGATGTATCCCAGTCCAAACGACCTACAGGGTAGATGCGCTCTTTGACATTGGGCAAGAGGTCGACAACCGTCTTGCGGCCCTTGTCATCTGTCACACTGGAAATGACACCGCGTGGTTTGTTAAGCAGATAGTAGACCTTTTCTTCATTGTAGATAGGCTGACCTTCAACTTCAACCTTGTCGCCTGACTTGATGGTGGTTGCTAGTTCACGTACCACTTGGCCATTGACCGTCACCAAGCCTTGCTTGATCAGCTCTTCTGCTTTTCTCCTACTGGCCACACCTGCGTGGGCAATATACTTATTGATTCTCATCTTCTTCTATCCTTTCACCAAATAATTGGCTTTCTTGGGCTTGAATCTCAAGCTCATCAATCACTGGTAATTCTTCTAAATGATTTATCCCCATGTAATCTAGGAAATAATCTGTAGTCACATAGAGGTTGGGGCGCCCCAACACTTCTTTTTTCCCGTCTTCTCGTATCAAGTCAAAAGCCTGCAACTTTGCCAAGGCCCCACTCGAGTTGACCCCACGGATGGTATCAATCTCTATCCGTGTAATGGGCTGTTTGTAAGCAATGATGGACAAGGTCTCAAGGGCAGCCCGAGATAAACTCTGGTTGATAGGTGCCTTAGAGTATTCCTTCAAAATCTCTGCAAACTGAGGCTTGGTCACCAATCTATAAGCGCCCCCTGTCTCAATCAGAGCCAAACTGGAATCTAGGTCCTTTTCATACTTCTGGGCTAATTTTTCTAAACTCTGTTGGATGCCTGTCGGTGGCAGAGAGAGGAGTTCAGCTAACTGGCGGACCCTAATCCCATCTTCACCCGCTACAAACAAGAGCGCTTCTATTTTTGCTAAAGTACTCATCTTTCCTCTCTATCAAGTCTAGCTTTGAGCCACTTGACTTTCTTCCTTCTTTTCCATGAGATAAATATCTCCGAAACTTTCCTCTTGCATGAGGATCAGCTCCTGGGTTTTGATTAACTCTAGGGTTGCCAAAAAGAGGGTGATGACCTCTTGGACATTCTGAGCTTCCTTAAACAAATCCTGCAAGCGCAATTGATCTCGTCCAGTCAAGGACTCTTTCACGATAACCATCATGTCCTCAATCTTATACTCATCCCGCAAGATAGTCGTGTGATTTTGTGCAAACTCCTCTTTTTTCTTGGCTAGGATATTTGAAAAAGCCAAAAAGAGGTCAATGGTCGTCTTGTCATGCACAAGCTCCGCATCTTCGTAAATCAACTCTGTCGGCGCTTTGGAATAGTACTGGGCCCGATCTTGGTGCTTGGCTTCCAAGTGCTCCCCCAAGAGCTTGAACCTGCGGTATTCTTCGATTTGGGAGAGAAGATCCTGCTCTAGGTCATCTTCCAAATCTGTCACTTCTGCTACCTTTGGCAAGAGCTTGCGACTCTTGATCAGCATGAGTTGACTGGCCATGACCATGTACTCACCGGCCACTTCCAGACGCATGGCCTGCAAGGTTGAGACATAGGCTAGATACTGTTCGATGACTTCCGTAATGGGTACATCGTAGATATCCATCTGATACTTAGAAACCAGGTGCAAGAGCAAGTCCAAGGGCCCTTCAAAATCTTTTAATTTAATATCCATTATCTATATTTTTCTAAGGTCAGGACTGTTTTTAATCCTAATTTTTTTGCAATTTCGTACAAATCGACCTTGTTTTCTATTTGTCTTAGAATGAACTGTTCCCGCAAGGCCTGGGCTGATAAGGTTGGGAACCCTTTCTCCTTGACAAAGGATTCTAGCTGACGAAAGGCCCACTGACGAGAATAGGCTTTCCCTGCCCTTTCAAAGAGATAGGTCTGACCCATCAAGGGTTCCAACTCTGAAAGCAAGGTTGTAGGAATGGTAACAATCCTCTGTTGGGAAGCCTTCTTGATTCGCAATACCTGAAAATCTAGATTGATATCCGCAACCTTGAGAGCTAAAATCTCACTGGGCAAGAGCCCCATTTCTAAGATAAGAAGAGCCAGTAAACGCCCCTCTGGATAGTCACTTTCTTGCCAAAAAGAGTCTAGGTTTAACAGTTCTGGTTTTACTATCTTCTTTTCAGCTTGTTTGGCTAATTCCAAACGATAAAAGCTATCCACTTCTCCTTTTTGATAGAGAAAGTAGAGAAATTGGTTACAGGCCGAAATCTTTCGCTTCTGGGCGCTGATTTTTAGATTGGCTAGTTGGGCTTGGTAAATCTTGAGACTAGTTTCAGAGATCCGCTCACCTACAATGTCTAAAAATTGCTCCAAATCATACTTATAGGACTGCTTGGAATTGGCAGACAAACCCTGCTTCCCCTCTAAAAAGTCTGAAATCCTGTCTTTCATTTGCATCGAATCTCATATTCCTTACTAAAGTCATGCAAGAGGGCATTGACTGCCTTGAGGATAGACTTACGCGTGATAATTCCTTGGAAAATACCAGACGCATCCACAACCGGCAAGAAAGACTCATCTACCAACTTGTGCAAGACCTCCGTAATAGTAAAATCAGGCGAGACAACCGCTACGTCCGTTCTCGTCATATGAACGATATCCGTATCTGCCATGATTTCTTGACTCAAGTCATGCTCCATCTGATAAGCCATAATATCTCTGAGCCCAATAGTTCCAACAAACTGCTTTTCATCTGTTACAACAGGAACACGGGTATAGGTCATCTGACTGAGCAAGAGGGTCGCATGATCCGCATTGTGAGTATCAATCAACACAGCTAAATTTTTAGCAGGAGTCAAAAAAGTTTCCTCCTGTCCCAACAAGAAAGTCTCAAACTCCTTGGCAATCATCGGATAAACTCCTTGGACAAGCCCGGATACACCTCATGGTCTCGTGTCAAAAAGTCCACTTTGAAATAACTGTCATCAATCTCCACACGAGCATAAAGACATTCTCTGACGGTACCACGTGGTTGACTGATGGAGCCCGGATTTAGAAAAAGAGTCTTTCCTTCCATCCAAGCATTTGGCACATGCAAGTGACCATAAAGACAGATATCGGCCTCTTCTTCCTGAGCCCAGTAGTCCAACTTTTGAAAGTTGAAATTGATGTCAAACAAGTGACCATGGGTTTGGATAATCTTGGTCGAACCAAGCTCGGTCACCAAACGTTCTGGGTAGCCGGCGTAGAAGTCCATGTTCCCTTTAACAACACGGATGCCTTCCCAAAGGGGAGAATCAGGACGCAGTTCAGAATCGCCGTTATGAAAAACGGCGTCAACTTTGCCCACATAGCGATCACGGATTTCTTCCACAATCAAGCTATCGCCATGAGAATCGCTCATTACAATGATGGTTTGCTTTGCCATGATGGAAATACCTCCAAAAGTTTCTTAACGGCTAAGGCACGATGAGATTGACTATTTTTTTCTTCCAGGGTTAATTCAGCTGATGATTTGCCTGTCTCTCCCACAAGGAAAAGAGGATCATAGCCAAAGCCATTTTCACCCTTGGGTTCAAAATTAATGTAGCCAGGCCAGTCTGCTTCAACAACCAAGCTTTCCTTGTTTGGACTGGCAACGACTAGGGTTGTATGGAATTGAGCCGAGCGGTCCTTGAGTTCAAAGACCATGGCCAATTCGTGCAAGAGCTTGGCATTGTTTTCACGATCAGTAGCTCCCACACCTGCGAAACGAGCTGACCAGACACCTGGCAAGCCACCAAGGACATCAACTTTAAGTCCAGAATCATCTGCCAAAACCATCTTGCCCGTTAATTGAGAAATGGTTTCTGCCTTGAGGCGGGCATTTTCTTCAAAGGTCATGCCTGTTTCAGCTACTTCAGGCAAGTCAGGGTAGTCATTAAGATTTTCCACATCGTAGCCTAGCTTGTCAAAAATAGCTCGAAATTCCTTGGTCTTGCCCTCGTTACGAGTCGCAATCAATAAGGTTTCTCTGACCTTGTTTGTCTCAAAGAATGCTTCTACATCAACACCTTCTTTAGGCAATTCTACATGCAGGAGTTGCCCATTTTCAACCAAGAGCAGGGCTCCCTGACGTTGAATAACTTCCAAATTTCGTCCCATTTCTTGGTTAAGGATATCTACTACAAAAGACAATAAACGGTAGGGAGAACCATAGCGTAAAACAGTAACTGAAAGTGGAAAACCTCGTTCCTCGTCTCGAAAGATTTTGGCCAATCCAACTAGAGGAAAATCCAAGTCTTCATCAGTCAAAGTCCGGACACCACCAAAAATACTATAGGACCCAACATACCAGTCCTGGTCATCCTTGTATTCATAAATTTTATTTGTCATAATTCTACATGCTCCACATAAATCTCTTTTTCCAGCCATTCTTCACCAATTTGTGCAAAACTTTGGCTGCTGGCTGTTGTGTAAAAACGGTGATGAAGTGGTCCAGCATCGCGACCACGATTGATTTCAAAATAATTAAGTAAGACTGAGATATCCCGTACGCACTCTGCCCCACTATCAATGAGTTTGACATTCGGTCCCATGACATTTTGAATAATAGGTCTGAGCAGTGGATAATGGGTACAACCCAAAATCAGGCTATCCACCTTTCCAACCAAGGGACGCAGGGTTTCATAGACCACTTTCTTGGTGACACTGGTTGACAGGGCACCAGACTCCACTAAGGGAGCAAACTTGGGACAGGCCAAACTCTCCACCTGTAAGTCCGGATCCAAATCATGAATTTTCTGACGGTAGATGTCTGATTGTACCGTCATGGGTGTTCCAATCACTCCGATTTTCCCACCTTGGCTGGACTTGATAGCTGCCGAAGCTCCTGGCAAAATTACACCCAAGACAGGAATATCTAGTTGAGCCTTGATTTCTTCCCAGACGACCGCAGTCGCAGTATTACAAGCAATGACAATCATTTTGACATCCTTGGTCAAGAGAAAGTTGACCAACTGCCAGGTATATTCACGAATTTGCTCAGCAGGACGGGGACCATAAGGCGCCCGCGCCGAATCTCCAATATAGACGATTTCTTCATGGGGAAGCTGGCGCATGAGCTCGCGCACAACGGTCAAGCCCCCGACACCCGAATCCAAAAAACCAATTGGTCGATTATCCATACAGTCTTCTTTCTAGTCTTTTTTCTGATTGATAGTTCATTATGATTATTGATCCTTATGAACTGAATGACAGCCTAATCAACAACTATCTCTCTTAATCATAATCAAATATCAATAGAATGCAAGGAAAAAGTCTCATCCCTAAACCCTTAGCCAACATAGTGAGAAGTCTGGAACTTTCATCCCAGACTTTTCCTTATTTATTTTTTCTTTTTATTGTTAGCAAGGGCTGCCTTTTGTTGGCGGATGATTTGGTGGTAAACTTGTTGTACCTTAGCTTCGCTTGGTTTTTGACCATTTGCACTCAAAAGAGTACGAACTGCTTCAGCATTCAAACGTGGGTTGTCAGCGAATTCTTTTTCGATTTGCTTACGAACCAAGTACATTCCTCCAAGAGCTCCTCCTAGAAAAGCTAGCACAATCAATACAATTGCTAAAAGTAAATCCATCATTTTTCTCCTGTTTCTTTTTGAGTCCCTTTCATTATACCATAAACTAGCCACCCTGACTAGTTTGTTTTACGCTTTCAAGGAGGGAATAAACAGCAAAAAGAACCCTGCTTTTCTGCAAAAGAGAGCTCCTTACTGAGTTTATACTCAATGAAAATCAAAGAGCAAACTAGGAAGCTAGCCGCAGGTTACTCAAAACACTGTTTTGAGGTTACAGATAGAGCTGACACGGTTTGAAGAGATCTTCGAAGAGTATTAATTTCATATTTCTACCTATCCATTTGTACTAATAAAAGACTGAAACACTAGATTTCAGCCTTTTTCTTTATCCCAAAACCAATTCATCACTGACTAGACTTTGGCCACTATTTTTCTGGAAGAGATGCATGAGGTCTTCAACTGTCAGATGCTTTTTCTCCTCTCCCTTGACATCCACCACTATCTTACCCTGATAGAGCATAATGAGACGATTCCCGTACTCAATAGCATGGTTCATATCGTGGGTAATCATCAAAGTCGTCAACTGATGGTGTTCCACAATCTTTTGCGTCAAGTCCATCACCATTTGACTAGTTTTCGGGTCAAGTGCCGCAGTATGTTCATCCAAAAGCAAAAGTTTGGGTTTCACCAGAGCTGCCATGACTAGGGTCAAGGCCTGTCTTTGCCCTCCTGAGAGGTATTGAGTATCTACTTTTAAGCGGTTTTCAAGGCCAATATTCAACTCTTTCAAGGCCTCTTGGAACTGGATCCTATCCTTCTCCTTTACGCCCCAGCCAAGCCCTCTCTTCTGCCCACGTCTTAAGGCAATAGCCATATTCTCCTCAATCGTCAAACGAGAAGCTGTTCCCATCTTAGGATCTTGAAAAACACGGGCGATATCCTTGGCTCTCTTTCTTACACTCAGATTTTTAATGGATTTGCCTGCCAATAAAAGGTCCCCTTCATCCACCGATAAATTACCAGCCAAGATATTCATCAAAGTGGATTTCCCTGCTCCATTTCCACCAATTACAGAGATAAAATCTCCCTCTTCAACCTCTAAATCTAATCCTTTGAGGACATGGTTCTCATTGACCGTCCCTGCTTCAAATGTTTTGTGAATATTTTCAAGTGTTAACAAACTTGCCATAACTTTCTCCTCCTATTCATTTCTCAATTTCAGACCACGAATCTTTAATATCTTTTGCAATTCTGGCGCAAATAAAACCAAGGCAAGCAAGATTGCATTAAAGAGACGAACTAGGTTTTGATCTAGATTTGGAATTTCATAGATATTTAAAATAATCAAACGGTAAACAATAGCACCAATTCCGATGGATAACAAGCGACCTCCAATGGTCAAGTCGTGTATCAAGACTTCTGCAATAATCACTGCACTCAAACCAACAACGATGGTTCCTGTCCCAGAAGTCACATCTGAAAATCCATCATTTTGGGCAAACAAGGAACCACATAGGGCAATCAAGCCATTTGAAATCATGTAACCAACAATCTTCATGGTGTCTACATTGACCCCATTGGCCTCACTCATCGGAATATTGTCCCCAGTCGAACGCAAGACCAAGCCAATCTCTGTTTTCATCAAAAGAGTCAAGACCAAACAAACAAGTAAGAGACAAGCTAAACTGAGTGAGAAAACAGCTCCTTCATTTGACAGCCCCAAGCTCGCCAATTGTTTAAAGACGGTTGCAGAATCTCCCAAGGAAAGATTAGGCACGCTTCCCATGATTTTAATATTGATTGAATAAAGCCCTGTTAAGGTCACAATACCTGTCAAGAGAGCTGGAATTTTCATCTTGGTGTGGAGCATTCCTGATACTAGACCTGCTACCATACCTGCCAGCAAAGCAAGTAAGGTCGCAATCCAAGGATTTATCCCTGCCTGTATCTGAGATACGACGACAGCCGCCCCCAGTGGAAAGGCTCCTTCAGCAGTCATATCCGCAATATCCAAAATACGGAAAGTCAAGTAGACCCCAATAGCCATAATCGACCATAGCAAACCTTCTGATAAACTAGATAATACAAAATTCATCTTAAACCTCCTTATTCCTTGCCTTCTAACTTACTAATATCAATTCCCAATGCATCTGCCATTTCTTGATTGGTATGCAATTCCAGTTTTTCAGGCAACTCAACTGCTATATTTTCTGGCTTCTCACCTTTTAAAACACGAATCAGCATGCGAGCTGTCTGTCTTCCCAATTCTTCATAATTGGTTCCGTAGTTATACAAGCCACCAACAGCAATCATTTCTGTTGAACCACCGAATACTGGAACCTTGTGTTTAATAGAAACCTGCTTAACTGTTTCCATGGTTGACGAAATGATATTATCAGTTGGGACAAAAACCATATCCACCTCTGCCATCAAGCTTTCTGCAGCCGCCTTGACGTTGTTACTGTCCAAGATTGTTTTTTCAACAACGGTAAAGCCTTTTTCTTCCAGAAGGCGCTTAGCTTCATCCTTTTGGACAACTGAATTTGGCTCGCTCTGAGTATAGAGGATTCCAATCGTTTTAGCCTTTGGTAACACTTTCTTTATCAAATTGATTTGGGTTGAAATGGCATCTGATGACTGATCGCTTGTCCCAGTAACATTGCCCCCAGGATGCTCTCTTGACTCAACCAACTTGGCACTGACAGGATCTGTTACCGCTGAAAAGATAACAGGTGTCGTTTGTGTTGTATTGGCCAAGCTCTGAGCAGAAGGCGTTGCGATGGCTAGAACGACATCACTAGATTCTGCTAGTTGCTGGGAAATGGTTTTTAGATTTCTTTGCTCTCCCTGTGCATTTTGCAAATCAATCTCGATATTTTTCCCTTCAATATAGCCTTGCTTGGCCAACTCATCCACAAAACCTTCTCTAGTAGCGTCCAAAGATTGATGAGTAATAAACTGCGAAATACCGATACGAAAAACATCTTTTTTCTTATCTGCCTTCAACTGATGCAAACTGATCAGAGAGGTCAAGAGAATCCCCACTACCAAGAGGGGTGCTAGTAATTTTCGAACAACTTTCATAATGAAACTCCTTCTCAGAAAAGATAATACTCAATGAAAATCAAAGAGCAAACTAGGAAACTAGCCGCAGGCTGTACTTGAGTACGGCAAGGCGACGTTGACGTGGTTTGAATTTGATTTTCGAAGAGTATAAAACAAAAAACCGCCTAGATAATACCTAAACGGATGCTTGAAATAATCTAACAAGTTACAACTTAGCTAGTCCATTTAGATATTCATCTATATGGACCACAATCAAAAATCTTAGCCACATAGATACAAACAAATTGCTTGAACTGTTTGCATCCATGGTGACATGTCTACAAACACTATCTAAAGTAGCTAAAGTAAAAGTTTTGATTCATCGTTACAGCTTGTTTCTTATTCATTTCTTTTTCTGCTTTCTTTTTTGATGTTTCCTATCTTACCACCTTTTTTATCAGCTGTCAAGAATATTTCAGAATTTTTTAAAATTTTTTGAAAATTCTTTCATAATTCTTTCAATTCTTTTAGGATAATTTCAAAGATTTGCCCATTAGATAAAATAGAACGATTTGAAGACTTTTATGGTATTCAGTTGTACTAGAGTTTTTTAAAAGTGTTTTGATGGCTTGTATTTCTTCTTTAGTTGATTTCATATCACTATTATATAATGCGTTTTGATTTTAGTATAGTATTAAACTGACTCTTGGCAGTCGGACAAAAAATCGACAGTTATTTTATACTGTTTAAAACCAATAGTCAATACGACAATCTCTTTACTTTTCGGTTATCAACTCTGTAGATTGCTAACATATCCAAAATAAGCCAAGTATCCCGAGGATAGGCAACAGAAATGAATTATTTATACTCTGGATACCACTTCAAATCACGAACTGCTTTGGCCATATCTGTTTCCTTAGCGCGTGCAAGACCTTGCTCTTGTGCTTTTTTAGCGACTGCTTCTGCTACTTTAATAGAAACATCTGCTACATACTTGAATGGTGGCAAGACAGGAGCTCCTGGTTGGCCTGGATTGACAATACCACTCAATGAATGCGCCGCCGCTCCAATCATTTCATCAGTCAAAAGACTTGCTTCAGAAGCCAGCATACCTAGACCAAGACCTGGGTAAATCAGGGCATTATTTGCTTGACCAATCACATAGTCTACACCTTTATAAGAAACCGTATCAGCAGGAATTCCTGTTGCGACAAAAGCTTTGCCATCTGACCATTCAATCAAATCTTTGGCACTAGCTTCTGCCAATTTAGTTGGGTTTGACAAAGGGAAGATCATTGGACGTTCTGTGTTTTCACACATAGCTTCTACTATTTCTTTAGTGAAGGTATTAGGTTGAGTTGAAGTTCCTACAAGAATGGTTGGCTTCACAGTCTTCACTACTTCAATCAGGTCAGTCAACTTATCTGCGTTACTAAAGTCAGCACGTTTCTTAGCAAATGGTTTTTGCTCTGGTGTCAAGTCATCCATGTCATCAAAGAGAAGACCTTGTTTATCAACCATAAAGAAACGTTTATAGGCTTCTTCTTCAGAAAGACCTTCACTTACCATTTCACGAAGAACACGAGAGGCAATTCCTGCACCCGCAGTACCACCACCATAGCAGAGATAAACTTGATCTGTTAATTTTTCACCACTAATATCCAGAGAACCAAAGATACCACCCAAGGTAACGATTCCTGTACCTTGAATATCATCATTAAAGGTCGGAATTTGTTTCCGGTATTTTTCAAGAATATTGGCAGCATTCAAGCGACCGAAGTCTTCCCAGTGAAGGTAGAGCTTAGGAAAGAGACGTTCTGCTGTTTGAACAAATTGGTCAATGAAGTCGTAGTAACGATCTCCGCGGACCCGTTCGTGACGATTTCCTAAGTAATTAGGATTGTTACGAAGTTCTTCACGGTTAGTCCCTGCATCAATAACTAAAGGAAGGACCATCGAAGGATCGATTCCAGCAGCACCCGTATAGACCATCAATTTCCCAACAGAAATATCGACACCATTTGTTCCCCAGTCGCCAATTCCAAGGATTCCTTCTGCATCTGTTACAACAATGAGACGAATCTCGCGACCCCCGGCAGCATTTTTCAAAGTGGCTTCAATATTTTCAGGATGATTGATATCAAGATATCCCGCATATTGGGGATCTACAAAAAGATCACTATAGCCTTCAATGGTATCTGCAATGGTTGGATCATATACAATTGGATTGAATTCTTCTAAATGTTGAGAAAAGAGGTAATAGAAAAGAGTCCTGTTGGTATTAAAAATTTCCATTAGGAAAAGACGTTTTTCCAAATCATTGGCTTTTGTTTGCATTTGTGCATAAGTTTGCGCCGCTTGTTCTTCAATCGTTTGAACATACGGTGGCAGTAAACCAATAAGGCCTAGTTCCTTTCGCTCCTCTAAGGTAAAGGCAGTACCTTTATTGAGGAAAGGATTGTTTAAAATATCATGTGCAGTCATAGTGCAACCTCCTTTTTACTTATATTATACCACATGAAACGAATTGTTCGTAAAACGTTGTTGTTTAAATAATACAATTGTATACGCATATGTTATAATGAGTCTACGAGAACAATTTCTAATAGGCTCTTTTATACTTAAAACACTATTATTGATAATACTTTAAGTTGTTATATTTTATAAATTTCTGAACTCATCAAACTCTCGATGATCACTCTTTACTAAAAGTTTCGAGTAAAAGAAACCAATCATACAAATTGACAATCCTAATTAAAATAAATATCACATAAGTATGTTATGTAATACTTTGTGTTTTTTAAGGTGTTTTTTTGTCATATAAAACTTGTATTCTATTTATATGACAACTAAAAACTATTTACAACAATATATTTCCCAAAAAGTGAAATATTTTCGAACACAGAATAAAATGAGCCAGGAAGAACTTTCGGAACAAGCAGGACTCGGGCTTAAGTATATCAATCAACTTGAAAACCAAAATGTGAATCTGACCATTCACAGTCTTGAAAAAGTGATTGACGCCCTAGAAATGACCCCAGAGGAATTTTTCAATTTTGATAGCCTTGAATCAACCTCTGATAAGAGTGACAATCTTTCACTCAAAAGAATCAACATGAAGATTAAACAGCTCCCTATTGATAAACGAGAAAAGATGTTGGTCATTTTTGAGAGTATCTTAGATAATCTTTGAGATCCCTGACTCACTTACATTTTAACTGGTGAATACTCGTATAGTCAAATTGTAGGATACGGATAAAAATTATTTATCTGCTGTTTTCCACTTATTTTCCTTCTCCAACCAATGAAAGTGAGCCCATATGAATTTAAAAGATCTACAATATTTTTATGACCTCTGCCAGCTTCAATCCTATACGGAAGTAGCAAAACAACATAAAGTCAGCCAACCATCTATTTCTTATGCTATCAAGCGCTTAGAGGAATCCTTTCACTGCAAATTGATTCACCATGACCCCTCGCATCGTTCCTTCAAGCTAACTCCTCAAGGACAAATCCTTCTAAAGCATACAGAACTGATTTTACCTGAGGTCACTTCTACTCGCAAAGAAATTAATCGCTCCTTGGCACAATACTCTACTGTAGGATTCCCTCCTATTATCATTCAGTATCTCTTTGCTGCCTTAAACGAAAAAGATAAATTCGATTTTTTAAAAAAGGTACGCCCTATCCGCGGTGGCTCCGTGGAGTTATTAAACCTTCTCATCAAAGGAGACCTTGATGCAAGCCTACTCGGTTTGATTGAACCTCTCCACTATCCTTCAATAGAGTCACACGAGCTATTTCATAAAGAACTGTATGTCGTTTTATCTAAGAACCATCCTTTTGCCACTTCTCCTTCCCTCGCTTTTGAAGAATTAGCAGATCAATCCTTTATACTCTTAGACGAACACTTTGTTCACCTGAAAGCTTTTGAAATGCTTAATCAAAAGTATCAAAACAAGGCAGAAATATTCTTTAAGACTGATGACATTGCCATCCTTAAAGAACTTTTAAAGAAAGGGATTGGCCTTAGTTTACTGGCTGATATCGCACTTTCTGATGAAGATGATGATTTAATAAAAATTCCGCTTATACTGAAGGATAAGATAACTTTTACAGTTTATTACGCCTACCTTAAATCAGCTACACCGTCATCAGAAGTAGAAGCCTTATTTAATCTCCTTAAATCATATGAATAGAAAAAACTCTAACTATCAATGAACTGATAGCTAGAGTTTTTTACATTGTAGATATTATACTCAATGAAAATCAAAAAGCAAACTAGGAAGATAGCCGCAGGCTGCTCAAAACACTGTTTTGAGGTTGTAGATAAGACTGACGAAGTCAATCACACATATACGGTAAGGCGGCGCTGACGTGGTTTGAAGAGTATTAGACTATAGTAGATTGAAGCTAGAGTAATACGCCGCGACTTCTAAACCTTTTCTAGAAATTGATTTGACTTTCCTAATAAAGTTGTTCAGATTTTATTTCATCTCACTATAATTCAATGATTTTCTAAGAATTCTATTTCTTTCGAAAATTCTTTCAGAACGCTTTCAAAAGTTTTTCAAATCAGTCCAACAAAAAAAGGTTTATAATTTCCATAAAAGTTGACATGGAAATTATAAAACCATTATTAGTTTAACCCTTGTTGGTAACGCGTCAATTCGGCTTGGTTCGCCCAAACATAGTGGCCTGGACGGATTTCTACCATAGATGGTTTATCAGTCTCATAGTCGTGTTGACTTGGGTCGTAAACCTTCAAGACTTTCTTGCGTTCCAAGATTGGATCTGGGATTGGTACTGCTGAAAGTAAGGCTTGAGTATATGGGTGAATTGGATTGTTAAACAATTCTTCTGTTTCTGCAACCTCTACAATAACACCCTTGTAAATAACTGCGATACGATCTGAAATAAAGCGAACAACCGACAAGTCATGAGCGATGAAGAGATAGGTCAAGCCGAGCTCTTTTTGGAATTTTTTGAGCAAGTTCAAGACTTGGGCACGAACAGAAACGTCCAAGGCTGAAATTGGCTCATCCGCAATAACAAAGTCTGGTTGCATGACCAAGGCACGGGCAATACCGATACGCTGACGTTGACCACCTGAGAACTCATGAGGGTAACGAGTCAAGTGCTCAGCAAGAAGCCCCACTTCACGGATAATATTTTTAACTTTCTCTTTACGTTCTTCTTCATCTTTGAACAGATGATGATTGTAAAGACCTTCAGAAATAATATAATCAACAGTCGCACGTTCATTCAAACTTGCGGCAGGGTCTTGGAAAATCATCTGGATTCGACGAATCAATTCCGCAGCTTGTTCACGCGATTTCTTACCATTAATCTTTTGACCTTCAAAAATGATATCTCCATTACTTGTATCATTTAGACCGATGATCGCACGACCAATAGTTGTTTTCCCACTACCGGACTCACCTACAAGCGAAAACGTTTCTCCCTTGTTGATAAAGAAGTTAGCATTTTTAACCGCGACAAACTTCTTACTTCCTTCACCGAAGGAAATTTCTAAATCTTTGATTTCTACTAATTTTTCAGACATTTCCTTCCTCCTAGTCTTCCAGATGGGCAAATCCCATTTTTTCACGGATTTTATCGTGGAGATTTGCAATCACAGCTGGTTTTTCTACTTTTGGAGCATCCTCATGAAGTAGCCAAGTCTTAGCCCAATGTGTCTCTGATACTGAGAATTGAGGAGCTTTTTGTTCGAAGTCAATCTGCATTGCATAGTCTGAACGCAAGGCAAAGGCATCCCCTTTCAGATCAGTATAAAGTGACGGAGGTGTTCCTGGGATTGAGTAAAGATCCCCTTTATCATCAGCAAGCTGAGGCAAGCTAGACAAGAGACTCCATGTATATGGATGGCGAGGGTCATAGAAGACTTCCTCAACAGTTCCATACTCAACGATTTCTCCTGCATACATAACCGCTACCTTATCCGCAATACTTGCTACCACACCAAGGTCGTGAGTGATAAAGATTGTTGTGAAATGGTACTCGTTTTGCAAGGATTTCAGCAAATCAATAATCTGTGCTTGGATAGTCACATCCAAGGCAGTCGTTGGCTCATCACAGATCAAGACATCAGGTCGGCAGGCAAGGGCAATAGCAATAACGATACGTTGACGCATTCCTCCAGAATATTGGAATGGGTATTCATCAAAACGTCTATCTGCGTCTGGAATCCCAACCTTATTCATGTAGTCAATCGCCAATTCTTTCGCTTCTTTAGCTGTTTTTCCTTGGTGTTTTACAATCACTTCTGTAATCTGACTACCAATTGTTTTAATTGGGTCCAAACTAGTCATTGGATCCTGGAAGATAGTCGCAATCTTAGCACCACGAATTTGTTCCCAATCCTTGTGAGAAGATAAAGCTGTCAAATCTTGACCACGGTAGTCAATACTACCTTGGGCAATGCGACCATTTTCTTCAAGCATACCTGTGAAAGTCTTTGTCAAAACAGATTTTCCTGATCCTGACTCACCTACCAAGGCTAATACTTCTCCTTCAACTAGTTCAAGGGAAACGCCGCGAATGGCTGTCAATACTTTGTCACGAACGTCAAATTCCACGACAATATCGCGAGCAGTCAAAATTACATTTTTTTCTTTTGTCATTTCTACTCCTATCTATGTGTACGTGGATCACTAGCATCCGCTAAGTTTTGACCAACTACGAAAAGGGACAAGGATACCAAGACAAGAGTTGTCAATGGAATCCAGAACAAGTAAGCATTAGTTGTTACGTTTTGTGAATAATCTGAAATCAAACGACCCAAACTTGGCACGGTAATCGGTAGTCCAAGACCGAAGAATGACAAGAAGGCTTCGTATGAGATAAAGCTTGGAAGCATTTGAGTCATGGTTGTCACAATAACAGATACCAATTGTGGCATAATATTTTTGGCAACAATCTTCAAGGTTGGTGTTCCCAAAGTGCGTGATGCCAAGTTGTATTCCAAATCACGGTAACGCAAGATTTGCACACGAATCATGAAGGCAATCCCAATCCATGTCGTCACACTCATGGCAAAAATCAGATTCCAGAATCCAGCTCCGATTGAGTAAGTCAAGACAATGACAATCAAAAGAGATGGAATGTTTGAGATGACGTTATAAACTTCCATCATCACGCGGTCAACTGATTTTGAAATTCCCCAAATACCACCGACAAAAACACCGATAACCAAGTTAATTACTGTCGCAATCACAGAAATGAGGATAGAGTTACGAGCTCCGAACCAGACACCGTCAAAGAGGGATTTACCGTTACTGTCTGTTCCGAACCAATGCTCAGCATTTGGCTTGATATAACGAGCACTAAAGTCGTTTACCTTGCTGACATCATTGAAATCAAACTTAGAAAACATTGGGTAGATGAAACTCATTAAAATGATAGCTACCAAGATTCCCAACATGACTACAGTTGATTTCTTCTTCATAAATTGTCTAAACACTGAACCCCAGTATGAATAAGCTGGCGCATCAATGGCTTCAGAGGCAAAATCGTCACGTTTTACAAACTGAAATTTTTCTTTATCGATTGTAGACATTATTTGCCTCCTTTCTCAGTCAATTTAATACGTGGGTCAATAATCGTCATCCAAATATCTCCCAAAAGAAGTGAGAAGATAGAAATACATGTAAAGATGAAGACAAGACCTACGACCATAGAGTTATTAGATGCTTTTACAGAGTCAATCAACATTTTACCCATACCTGGGAAGGCGAAGACTGTTTCAGTAAGGGTTGCACCACCGATAACCCCGATAACAGCACCAGGAATTCCTGAAACCAGCGGAACCATGGCATTTTTAAAGATGTGTTTGTTTGAAATTTCTTTTTCAGACAAACCTTTTGCACGAGCAAAACGAACAAAGTCCTGTGATTGCAAGTCAATCATGTAACGACGAATCCAAATAGCTGTACCAGGAGCCCCCAACAAACCAAGGATCACTGCTGGTAAAACGTAAGAACGCCAATCTCCAGCTCCCAAAATAGGGAATGAATCTGGAAGACCAATTGATGATCCAATCAAACGAACAATGTAAACCAAGGCAATGGTTGGAAGGGCCATCAAGAAGGTCAAAAAACCTGTTGAGAAGCTATCAATCCAAGTGTTCTTGAAGCGAGCCATAGCTGAACCAAGCGGCACGGCAATCGCATAAGAAATCACCAAACCAATCAATCCAACGACAGCAGAGCTGGCAATCATAGAAGGATATTGGTAGTTACTTTCAGTAGCTGTATAAGGATCATCTTTTCCGTAGTTGGCTACTTCACGAGAATCAGCCTGACTAGGTGATTTGTAGGTTCTTGAGTAAATATTTACAGAAGAAGTTTTCTTACCTGTTGGGAACTGAACTTGAGATGTTTTTGTTTGCCCTTGTCCTTGAGTAATAACCTGTAAAACAGGGCTATTAGCATAGGTTGGATAAGAGTCACCTAAATTAATGTTCACAAAGTTTTGATGCACAAATGGGAACTGACTGTTAAAGTACAAGAGATATTTGTGTTTAGTACCTGAACCAACCAAGGACCATCCGATAGCTGGATCATTTTCAAAACGAAGGTAACGTTTCAAGTCTGGATTTTCAGGGTCTTGGATTTTATTAGTATGGTCAATGTCAATCAAGTTAGCATAGAAGTGAAAAACACGTTCAAAAATTGGGATTTCACGAGTAGCGTAGAATTGGCCACTTTCAGTAAATTCTCCCAAGGTCCAACCATGACCGATTTGTTTGATGTATTTTTCATAGATAGCCTTGTTGGTGTCATTAGCTTCAACGGTTACAGAAGCATCCATCTGGCTAGCTTTTTCTTGCAACTCTTTGGTATCGTAGTACTCGATATAGCCCATACGCTCATAAACAGTATTCTCATAGTTATCACGTTTATCAGCCGTTGTCGCAATCTTGTTATAGTTGGTATCCTGTTTGAAAATCAATTTTCGAGGAACCATTGTATAGATAATCGTGTAAGTCAAAGTTGTTACTAAGAAGATAGAAACCAATGACCGCAAAACACGCATAAAAATATATTTTTTCATATCATTTCCTTTAAAAATCCCAAAAGAACCTTCTCCTCATGGAGAGAAAGTTCTATTGAAAATTATTTACTTCACATGACTTGCCAATTCTTTTTGAGCTTTCTCGTTTGACTCAGTCTTTTCTTTCAACCATTTTTCACGAGCTTTTTCATACTCTTCTTTGGTGATTGCTTTTTCACCAACTTCAGTGTACTTCAAGTATCCTGAATTTTCACCTTTAAGGCCGTCTACTGAATATGAAGAGCTAAATGGTAGAACTTTTGAAACATATGAAACGGCTGTTTCTTTAGGAGAAGCCATTACTGGAATTGTCAAAGCATTATCAGTCAACCAAGCTTGTGCTACTGCGTATTTTTCATAACGTTTTTGAACATCTTGGTTTTCGCTGTTTGCGTCATCAAGTAATTTTCCATAGTCAGCTAAACCAAGTTTGCTTACTACTGATGCATCTGTGTTTTGGTCAATACCAAGGTAAAGGCGAGTACTTCCTCCCTTAAGGACGAATTGATCCAAGAAAGTAGAAGGATCTTGATAGTCAGGGTTCCATCCTAGCAAGGTATGGATATCCCAGTCTTGCTCTTTAGCTGTTGGAGCGCTAAATGAAATTGGTAAAGCTTCTGCTTGAGTCATTTGTTGTAAGTCTACAACAACATTATCTGAACCCAATACTTTTTCAATTGATTGTTTCAATGATTGAACACGGTTTACAACCGCTGTTGATTCTTGGATAACCAAGGCATCCAAGTGGATTGGGAATTCAACACCTTCAGCTTGTAGGCTTGATTTTGCTTTAGCAAAGACTTCTTTAGCCTTTTCTTCATTGTAAAGGCCATTTTGAGAATCTGCTAGAGACACGTTTGACCAAGTAGAAGAATTTGTTTTAGCCAAGCTATCTTGTACCAATTCACCAAATGTTTTCTTACCAACTTGAAGATTATAAGGTGCAAACGTATTACGGATGGCTACTGCAGCTCCATCAGTACCATTTGTTTGAGCTGAGTAAGAATTGCGATCGACAGCAAAGTTCAAGGCTTGACGGAATTCCTTGTTTAGCAATGCTTTCTGAGTAGATGTCTTTTGGGCATCACTTGTTTTGGCAGTGTGGTTATAGGTTGTACGGCCATAGTTCAAGCTGACAGTTGCAACACCAGCTCCTGGTTCATTAAAGTAAATGTTATCTTTGAAATCAGCCGCATATTTTTCATATGTAGAACTTGTAGGGAAGATACGAGCCTTGCTATATTGACCATCAGAAAAACCTTTGGCAATTACATCTTGATCCTTACCATCCCAGAAAGTGAACTTAACGTTCTCAATTTTTACATTTTCTTTGTCCCAGTAAGCGTCATTTTTAGCCATCTCGATAGATGATTTAGGAGTTACAGCCTTCAAGATAAATGGACCGTTATAAAGAATAGAGTTAGCATCGGTTGGGGCACCAAAACCTTCCCCTTTTGAAGTTAAGAATTCTTCATTAACTGGCATCAAAACACCACTAGTTGTCTTGTCATTCCAGAAAGTTTCTGGCTGGTTCAAGGTATATTCTAGTGTTTGATCATCAAGCGCTTTTACTCCAACGGTTGAAAAATCGCTTGTTTCACCCTTGATATAGGCTTCTAATCCCTTAATAGAAGAGCTAACGATTGAAAGTCCTTTTGATTTTCCATCTACGGCGTGTTTCAAACCAGTAACAAAGTCTTTAGCAGTGACAGGAGCGTACTCTTCCCCCTCTGCAGTTACCCATTTAGCATCCTTACGGATTTTATAGGTATAAGTCAAACCATCTTTTGAAACTGTCCATGATTCAGCAATAGAAGGAACTAGATTACCATATTTATCATTAGCTAACAAACCATCTACAGCATTTGTTGTGATGAAAGATGTTGAATCGATATTACTGACGATATAATCCAAAGTTTCTGGATCTGTTTGATAAACATATTGGTAATCTTTTGCTAGTTTAGCATTATTTGAACTAGTGTTTGAACACGCAGCTAGAACTCCTGACGCTAATAAGGTAGCTCCCGCTACAGCAAGCACTCGACTTTTTTTCATTTATTTACTCCTCTTATAAAGTATAGGTTATTATTGATTATACCATATATTTTAAGATATTTCAATAAAAGTAAACGAATTTTCAGAATATTTAGGCTTATTAACACAAAAAATCTGAAAAAGCTATTGACTGAAAATCATTTTCAAGGTATAATAATAAACGTTAAGGCGGTATAGCCAAGTGGTAAGGCACGGCTCTGCAAAAGCTTGATCGTCGGTTCAAATCCGTCTACCGCCTTTCAATACCGAATTTATCGGAATTTATCAAGACAGAAAGCCCAATTTAAAGGGCTTTTTTCTTTTTCCTCGAATAAATACGTATAACTTTAAAAAACTTTTGGGGCAAGTTTGGGGCTGAGTTTTTCGAGGATACTATTCCCTTTTAAAACAACTGAAAAAAGCTTTGTCACTCATGATGACAAAAGCCTCTAATTTACTCTGTTTCTTCTTCTATTTCGACTTCTGTGATTTGGACTTTTACCTTGGTAACACGTCCATTTTTCACTTTATCATTGGTTAGGATAAGCTGTTTGTTTTGGCTGACTAATTCATAACTGAGTTTCTCAGTCGTTGGAATGGTCCCAACTCCTGTCAAATAATAACCAGCGATGGTATCAACGTCATCACTTGCCAGTTCGACATCAAAGTAGTCATTAAAATCATTGAGATTCATGGTACCTTGAACGATATAAGTATCTTCTCCGATTTGATGAACTTCGATTTCAGCCTTATCTGTTTCGTCATCGATTTCCCCAACGATTTCCTCTAAGAGGTCTTCAAGTGTCACCAAACCAGCCATCCCACCGTATTCATCCAGCAAGATTGCCATTTGTCTTTGGGTATTGCGCAATTCTTTTAACAAGTCATCCACAAAAATAGTTTCAGGAACAAAAAGTGGATCTTGTAAGATTTTCTTCCAAACAATATTGTCAAAACCGTCCACAAAGCCCGCCTTAAGGAGACTCTTGGTGTGAATAATCCCAATCACGTTATCCTTGTCTCCATCATAGACAGGGATACGAGAATAATTTTGTTTTAAAATACTTTGGATGATGGTTTGACTATCATCCTGAATATCGACCATAAAGGCATCCGTTCGAGGAACCATGACTTCTCTGGCCATTAATTCGTCCAGTGAAAAGATTCCTTGTAACATTTCAATTTCGTCAGCATCTAGTGTTTCTTCACTATTGGTCAGCATGTACTCAATTTCATCACGGGTCATTTTTTCATCAGCATCGTCAAAGGTCATAGGAGTCAAGCGACTCAAGAGATTGGTAGATGCAGACAAGAGCCAAACAAAGGGACTAACTAGTTTACCAAGCCCAATAATAACTGGCGCTGTACGAATCGCCAAGGCATCCTTTAGATTAAGAGCGATTCTTTTAGGATACAATTCCCCAAAAACGATGGAAATATAGGTCAAAAATGCCAAGGATAGAAAAGTTGCCACGGCTTGTGCTGTTTCGCCATTCCCAAGCCAAGAGGAAATCACACGTCCTAGAGTATCGGCTAAACTCGCCCCTGATAAGATTGTAATCAGGGTGATTCCTACCTGAATGGTTGATAAAAAGTGGTTAGGATTTTCTAGTACCTTCAGCAGGCGGATGTAGCGTCTGTCTCCTTCTTCCGCCTTTTGTTCAACCCGCGCACGGTTAAGTGAAACCATGGCCATTTCTGTGGCTGAGAAAAAGGCATTTAACACCGTCAAGATAAACAATAAAACAAATTGTAGCAACAAATTCTGACTACTTGGGTCTTCCATAGTTCTTCTCCTAAAATAGTATCTTACCCTCTATTATATCACAAAATATAGTCCAGTACATATTATTTTTTCTCATACTCTTCGAAAATCTCTTCAAACCACGTCAGCTTTATCTGCAACCTCAAAGCTATGCTTTGAGCAACCTGCGACTAGCTTCCTAGTTTGCATTTTGATTTTCATTGAGTATTAGTGTCTATTGTAGCCCTGCTTAAACTAGTAAGAAAGAACTCCTACATCCACTAGTGACATAGGAGTTTATCTTATCTTTTACTGAGTTACAGTTACTTCTCCAGTTCGGTAATCCAGTTGAAGCCCTTTTTGAACATTGGGAACTAGAACATTGAATTCCAATTCTCCGTCTGAAGACTTGGCTTCAATCTGTGAAGCTGAAGGAACTAAATCCTCGTTTGAAGCATAATAAAGAGTTACACGGTAACGGACACGCTTGTTTTTATCCAAGGCCTTACGTACCATGCTTTCATAGTAGTTTTGACCAGTCGAATCCTCGGCTTGAGCCTGATTTGCCCAGGCTGTTTGAACAGCAATGTTTTTAGGATTGCTTGTCGAGGCATCAAAACCATCCAAACCACCGATTAAGGCATAGCCTAACAAGTGACCTCTATCGACCGCATGGGTATAAGTACCCTTTAGATTCTTAACCTGATGCCAGCCTGGAGGAGTCCAAGAAGTCGAACCATTCCCAGTTTCTTCACGATTCTTGTACTGACGAGTAGCCTTAGACAAGAGGGCATTAGCTACAGTTGGCACTGTTTCCTTGCCCACTGTCTTTGTTTTATTATCAGCGTAGGGCTTACTTGAAACCTTGGCATCTAGATTCGTTTTATTGCCATTGACGATAAAAGCACCTGAGCCATTCCACTCCAGACTCCCTTTTATTTGGCTTTTGACTGCGTCTGTTAAGACACTTTCTGCCAATGCTTGACTAGGAGCTTCAGACGCTTGTTTTTTCTGACTAAGCTTGGTTTTGGGACTATTAGCTGTCGACTGCATCTGCTTGATATAATAGCTCCCTGCAGACAAAAGCAATAACACTAGCAGTCCGATCAGTGTCTGTCTTGTTTTTTTGTTCATATTTCTCCTTATCTTTAAAAAAGGCTGGTTTTCCAGCCTAATTTCCTGTAAATTTATGAATCAATTCCTGCCATTTTGCTGGAGACAGGATAGCCCATGGATCTTGACCCTTGCCCAAGATTCCATAGCCGACCATTAAACCGATTCCTAGGGCTAGAACGCCTAAAATCAGTACCAGAATGACTAAAAGTAAACGCTTGATTACATAGCTTGATTTCTTATTCATCTTCATCACTTGCCTCAATCCGCTGAATCTTAGCACCTAGTTGCGCTAACTTCTCATGAAAACGGTAGTAACCTCTATCCAAGTGAACCAATTTACCAACTACAGTTTCTCCTTGTGCTACCAAACCTGTCAAAATCAAGGCTGCACTGGCACGAAGGTCAGTTGAAAGAACTTCTGCTCCCTGCAAAGCCTGTCCACCAACAATACGAGCTGTATCACGGATAATCTCAGAATGCAAGCCCATGCGGCGCATTTCTTCTAGATGTTGGAAACGATTTTCGAAAACTGTCTCTATCATAGTTGATTCCCCTTTTGCGACGGTCATCAAGGCTGTAAATTGAGCCTGCATATCTGTTGGAAATCCTGGGTGGGGCAAAGTTTTCACATGAACAGCTTTTAGATTTTCTAGTTGAGAGCGAACTCGAATTCCTTCCGTCTCCTCTGTCACTTCCACTCCCATTTCAAGCAATTTAGCAATTAAGGGACGGTTGTGCTCCCAAACAGCGTCTTTAATCAAGACATCACCACCAGTCATAGCAGCAGCCACCATAAAGGTTCCTGCTTCGATACGGTCTTGGACTACATTGTGAGTCGTACCATGAAGTTTCTCAACACCGGTAATAGTAATGGTCTCTGTACCAGCACCTTTGACCTTGGCTCCCATTTCATTTAGGAGAATGGCTAAGTCAACAATCTCAGGCTCACGCGCAGCATTCTCAATCACTGTCACACCATCAGCTAGAGTTGCTGCCATCATCAAGTTCTGCGTAGCACCAACACTTGGGAAATCCATATAGATATGAGCTCCATGTAAGCGATCAGCCTTGGCTTCGATATAACCAGCTGTCTGACTAATCTTAGCCCCCATAGCTTCTAGACCTTTCAAATGAAGATCAATAGGACGGCTACCAATCGTACAACCACCTGGCATGGATACCTTAGCATGACCTACACGGGCAAGAATTGGTCCCAAGACAACGATAGATGCACGCATCTTGCTGACATACTTGTAAGGAGCTTCCTCAGTGATATCGCCAGTCGCGTCCACCTCAACAAGATGAGCTTCTTCATTAAAATCAACCTTGGCATTCAAACCCCGAACCACCTGATTCATAGTGAAAACATCTGACAAGATAGGAACGTTCTGCAAAACAGTCTTTCCTTCACTTGCTAGAATAGTCGCTGCCAACAAGGGTAAGACTGCATTCTTTGCTCCTTCGATCGTAACACTTCCTACCAGACGATTATCGCCACCTTGAACCACAATTTTTTCCATACTTACTTCCTTTACATTTGATTTTATAATAATCCTCTAAGCGCTTCTTGCCACAACTGATATAGGCTGATAAAGAAAGAACTCATGATATAGCCCATGACAATGCTGAAAAGGGCTACTAGCAAACGAACTTTTCCTGTGTTCTCAGCTGTTACTTTTAAGACTTTTTCCCATCTAACAAGATTCTTTAAAAGGTAAAAACTCACATAAATAAAGAGCATGTGACTGCTTAGAGTGAATAATAATTGAACCATTTGACTATTATACCATCTTCTCTGTTTGTGCGCTAGTTTGGAAACTTAACTTAAAACTAGGGATTGTTTTTCAAGTAATCAATTGCATCTTGTAGGGTTTTAACTGGCACGATTTTCATATCTGTCTTGATTGTTTTAGCAGCTTCTAGGGCTGTTTGGTAGTTGTTTTTAGCATCAGGGTGTGCTTTTTGTTCTTCTTCGCTAACAGGGTTATCCGGGGCAAAGAAAATAGCAGCACCTTCTCTAGTCGAAGCAACAACTTTCTTATCAATACCTCCAATGTCCCCCACATTCCCATCGCGGTCAATGGTTCCTGTACCGGCAACGATACGGCCATTACGAAGGCCAGGATCAGCTATTTGGGTATAGATGGCCAGACTAAACATGAGACCTGCACTTGGACCGCCAATACCAGCTGTTGAAAAGCGAATTGGGACATCACTGGTTACTTCTGTACGGTCAATCAAGCCGATTCCAATTCCATTTTTGCCATTTTCCAAGGTGATAATCTTACCTTCTGCAGACTTGGTTTGCCCATCCTCTTCATAAGTTACCTTGACGGAGTCCCCTAGTTTTTGAGAATTGACATAATCAATCAAATCTTTGGAACTATCAAAGGTCTGATCATTGACTGCTGTGACCGTATCAGAGATGTTAAGAATCCCTTTAAAGGTCGAATTATCCGTCACAGTCAAAACATAAACCCCAAGGTATTTTAGTTCAATATCCTTACCAGCTGTTTTTAACCCTTGATATTTGGCCATATTTTGCGATGTTTGCATGTAGAATTGATTGATCCGCATAAATTCAACATCGGAAGATCCACCTGTAGTCTCCTGAGCACTACGAATATCTGTAAAAGGCGTCAACCAAGCATAAATCATATGGGCTAAAGTAGCGTGCTGGATACCAACCGTAACGAATTGATAGGCCCCAGCTTCCTTATCTTCTTTGTCATTGACTTTAAGGACTTGGCGAATATCTTCCGAACCACCTGGAACTTCTATATAGTAGGGCAAGGGCACTACAAATGCCAAGAAAGTCACAATTAAGGCCGCAATGACATATAAGGGCCATCTAATCTTTTTTTTCATTTCTTATTTCCTCCAAAATACTCTCGGGAACATAGCAAGCAATATCCTGACCAAACTTCAAAAGCTCTCTAACACCGGATGAACTGAGATAGAGATGTTCAGGTCGACTATGTAAATAAATGGTCTCTATATTAGGAGACAGCTGATGGTTGTAGTAATCAAAACTGGCTTCATATTGCAAATCCGCTGCATTCCTCAACCCCCGCACTAGACAAGTAGCCCCCAGTCTTTTTGCGACATCAACCACCAATTCATCATGAGAAGACACGACTTCAACATTTTCCAAATGTTTCAAAGCCGTTTCTAACCCCCGTTTACGATTTTCGATAGGGAGAAATCCTTGTTTGTGGGGATTAAAAAAAATACCGACATAGAGCTTATCAAAGAGTTTGCTAGCCCGTTCAATGATATCCAAATGCCCATTTGTCATCGGATCAAATGAGCCTGTGAATAAGCCAATTTTATCTGACATAGACTGTCACCTTACTAATTCCATAAATCTTTTCCTTCCAGATGCCCAGGCAGGCAATTTCTTCTGGAAGTTCAACGGCCTTATCCGTCTCACACACGATCATGACATCTTCAGAAAAAAGCTCCCTCTCAGCCATTTTTTCAATATCTGCTACGATTTGTTCCTTGGCATAAGGAGGGTCTAAGAAAATGAGGTCGAATTCCCCAGATACCTGTTCCAATGCCCTTTCTGCATCCATCTTAAGGAGTTGAAATTTTCCAACTTCCTTGGTCATCTGGATATTTTCAGCCACGATAGCCTGAGCCTTACGGTCTCGTTCCACCAAAACAGCGCTGGACATACCACGCGATACTGCCTCGATAGATAAACCACCACTACCTGCATAAAGGTCCAAGACTCGTCCCCCTTCAAAGTAGGGACCAATCATGTTAAAAATAGCTCCCCTAACCTTATCCGAAGTAGGTCTTGTCGTCTTTCCTTCTAGTGTCTTGAGGGGACGTCCCCCATAGATTCCTGATACGATTTTCATACCGTTTATTATACCAAATTATGGGCAAAAAGAGAAAGAAAACCGAACCTTGCGGTTCGATTCTCTACAAAATATTTTCGTAAGTATCGCGGACTTCTTGAGGCCAAACACTTGTTTGCACTTCTCCGATGTGTTTCTTGCGAAGTAGGAACATAGCCATACGAGATTGTCCAATTCCTCCACCGATTGTCAATGGGAATAGGCCATTCAACAAAGCCTTGTGCCATTCCAATTCCAAGCGGTCTTCATCACCGGTGATTTCTACCTGACGGCGAAGGGTTTCTTCATCTACACGAATCCCCATAGAAGACAACTCAAAGGCTCCACCTAAAGACTCATTCCAAACAAGAATATCGCCATTTAGACCCTTGTAGCCATTTTCAGACTCGCTTGTCCAGTCATCGTAGTCTGGTGCACGCCCATCGTGCGGTTTACCGTCTGGTAATTCACCACCGATACCGATCAAGAAGACGGCTCCAAATTCTTTACAGATAGCATTTTCACGTTCTTTCGGTGTCAAGTCTGGGTAGCGTTCGACCAACTCTTCTGTATGGATAAAAGTGATTTGTTTTGGCAAAACAGACTCGATATCATAACGGGCTTCAACAGCTAGCTCCGTAAGGCGAATAGCCTTGTAAATCTTCTCAACTGTTTCTTTTAGATAAGCGAGGTTACGTTTACCATTTGGAATGACTTTTTCCCAGTCCCACTGGTCAACATAAACGGAGTGGGTTGCATCCAGCGAATCTTCGTCTGGACGAAGGGCCTTCATGTGGACAAAAAGACCTTCTCCCTCACCGAAACCAAAACGAGCCAAAGTATGGCGTTTCCATTTAGCAAGTGAATGCACCACTTCATAGGTTTCATCAGGAATCTGCAAAACCTTGACAGATACTGGATTTTCCACACCAGATAAGTTGTCCTGCATCCCGTCACCGACCTTGCTCAAGATAGGACCTTGAACTTCGACAACTCCTAGCTTATCTTTCAAATACTGGGTAAAAGTGTTTTTAACAAAGGAAATTTCTTCTTGTTGATGGATAAAACTTTTCTTCATAGGCTACTCCTCAAAAATTTAATTAAAAGCATTATACACCTATTTCCCAAAAAAGAAAAGAGAAAATTTAAAAAAATCAGTGTCACTCAAAACACTGATTTCATAGACCTTTTAGTCATTACGACCAAAGATACGTAGAATACTTAGGAAGAGATTGATAAAATCAAGATAGATACTGAGAGCCATTGACACAACCCAACCTGTCGCTACACGGCCTTGTGATTGTTCATAAGCGAGACGAATTCTTTGGTTGTCCCAAGCAATCAGCCCAGAGAAGACCAAAACCATGGCTACGCTAATCATATAATCAAAGAAACCACTAGCCAAGAAAATATTGACTACCATAGCAATCAGCAAACCGATGAGGGCTGCCATCATAGCACGACCAATCCCACTCAAATCTTTCTTAGTGAACATACCAACTGCCGCCATGACAAAGAAGAGAAGGGCGCTCGACACAAAGGCAGATAAAACTGTACCCGGAGTATAGAAGGCCACCACAAAACTAAGGGTAAAGCCGTTTAATACTGAGTAAAGTAAAAATACTGGAAGAGCCGCTGGACTATTCTTTAAGGCCATGTTACTAGCAACGAAGACTAGTGCTAGCTCCGCAAAGGTTGCAATGGTCAACCAGAGACGTCCCTGCATCAAAAAGTAAACCAACTGAGATTGAAAGACCGTCAACATAAGACCTGATACTAAAGCGGATAATCCGATCCCCAGACCAACAAAGGCATAAACCTTAGCGTAAAATTGATTGAGACCTGCGCGGTCGTGAATAATAGTGTGATTCATCTTTTCTCCTTTTCTATGAACATCTTTCCTTGATTATAACAAAGAAAGTTAAAATTAGCTTAAATGGAAAATCAAAATACCGGCTGCAACGGCAACATTCAGACTCTCGGCCTGACCCTTCATGCTAATATGGACCAACTGGTCTGCACTTTTAGCCATGAGGGGACTAATTCCTTGACCTTCATTTCCCATAACCAAGACAAACTGATCTAAATGTGGCAAGTCACGATAATCTTTAGAATCCTTGGAAAGAGTGGTTGCTAGCACTGAAATACCTGCTTCTTTAGCTTCATCGAGAAGCGCTTGGCTCGACATCCGATAAATAGGCAGATGGAAATGACTGCCTTGCATAGAACGGAGGGTCTTGAGACTGTAGATGTCTGCCGACTTATCTGAAACAATCACTCCTGTAAAGCCTGCTGCATCTGCAGTTCGAATGATAGTTCCCACATTACCAGGATCTTGTACATCTTCCAAAAACAAGAACTTGCCCTGACTAAAATCAACTTGTCCTACTTCTTCTTTTTGAACCACCGCAACAATTCCCTGTGGAGTCTGAGAATCCGCCAAATCTAGCAAAATATCCTCTGAAACCCAGACAGTTTGCGGAAAGGCAGCTAACTGATCTCGATAACTTTCTAGGGCAAAGATTTTCTCAATCGTCACTCCAGCTTGGACAGCTTCTTCAAACAAGTGCCAGCCTTCAATCAAATAAGCAGACTTGCGGTATTTTTTTTGGTGTAATTTCTTGGCATTTTTTACCACAGAATTGGCTTTTGAGGTTATAATAGTCATAGAAATATTATAACACAATCAAAGGGGTTTGGTATGCAAAAGGTTAGAATGATTGCCCAAGGTAGGGTGCAAGGAGTCGGCTTTCGTTGGGGTGTTTACAGCCTGGCACTTGAAATTGGTGGCATCACAGGTCGGGTATGGAATAACGACGATGGCACAGTGGAAATCTTAGCCCAAGCAGACTCATCTGCTACCATGGCAAAATTTATCCAAGAAATCCGAAAAGGACCCACACCTTTTTCAAAAGTCAGTTACTTAGATGTCAAACTGAGCAACTTTCCTCCCTACCCTGACTTTAAAATCGCAAATTAGGTCTCTAGAACTATTGTATATTTTGTAAAAAAACAGTAGAATAGAAAGGTATAATTTTTTAAGAAGGAATAAAAACAGTGAAATCTATTAAACGTTTTGCACTCTCGGCTATGGGAGTGGCTATGTTGCTTGTCTTGACTGGCTGTGTTAGCGTCGATAAAGCAACAGGAGAGCCAACAGGATTTATTTGGAATACTTTCGGAGCGCCTATGGCTGAAGCTATCAAGTACTTCGCTACCGATCAAGGTCTAGGCTTTGGTATGGCTATCATTATCGTAACCATTATCGTGCGCTTGATTATCTTGCCACTTGGTATCTACCAATCATGGAAGGCAACGCTTCACTCTGAAAAGATGAACGCCCTCAAGCACGTCCTTGAGCCACACCAAACACGTCTCAAGGAAGCAACAACTCAAGAAGAAAAACTCGAAGCCCAACAAGCTCTCTTTGCCGCTCAAAAAGAACACGGCATCAGCATGTTTGGTGGTGTAGGATGTTTCCCTATCCTCCTTCAAATGCCTTTCTTCTCTGCAATTTACTTTGCTGCCCAACATACTGAAGGGGTTGCTCAAGCAAGCTACCTAGGCATTCCTCTAGGTTCTCCAAGTATGATTTTGGTTGCCTGCGCAGGTGTCCTTTACTATCTTCAATCACTCCTCTCACTTCACGGAGTAGAAGACGAAACGCAAAGAGAACAAATCAAGAAAATGGCTTACGTGAGCCCAATCACGATTGTTGTCTTCTCCCTCATTTCACCAGCCAGTGTCACACTTTACTGGGTTGTCGGTGGTTTCATGATGATTCTCCAACAGTTTATCGTCAACTATATCGTTCGTCCAAAACTTCGCAAAAAAGTCCGTGAAGAATTGGCTAAGAATCCACCAAAAGCAAGTGCTTTCTCTAAACCAAGTGGACGAAAAGACGTTACTCCTGAACAACCAACTGCTATCACAAGCAAGAAAAAACACAAAAATCGCAACGCTGGAAAACAACGTTCGAGATAAAGCTACGTAAATTATCCAATAATTAAAAAACGAATGAATGATAAATAGTTTTCGTCAACTAGATATCATCATTCGTTTTTATTATCTACCGTTACATCTTATACTAGTCGAAAACGTTAAATAGTTTAAAAGCTCACATATAAAAACGATTCAATCATAAATTAACAAGTAACTCACTATGATTTAATACAATTCACAGTTATTAAAACTTCTGCTCCCTCGTCTCTATTTCTAAGCTCAACTCGGCCTTTGTGTAGTTTTGCAACTCTACATACAAAACTAAGTCCAATACCATAATGTTGCTCTTTAACCGATCTAGCTTTATCCATACGATAAAAGAGCTTCCCAAAATGAGTTAAAACTTCCTCTGGAAATTCAGAGCCATTATTCCATATGCCTATTTTCAATTCTTTCGCCTCTTGCTCTACCCTAATTTTAATTTTAGGATTCTGTTTATCTGCATACTCCAAAGCATTTGTTAAAATATTTTGTATTGCACGAATCAGAAGAGATGGATTTATATAATAGTTTTCAGTTCCTTTCACATTTTGTTCAAAAGAAAACTTCATCTGATTTTTTATCAAAAAAGAGACTTCTTTCTCTAATTCATTGATAAAATCTGAAGAGGAATACTCCGTCCAACCTGTCTCATCATCATAATAGGTTTTAGAATAGTGAATCAATTGATTGAAATAATCTAGTAACTGTTGACTAGCTCTTTCTATATCTGCTAAGCATTCTTGAGATTGGTCGTTTTCAGTTATCGTCTGCAAAAATTCCACATTTCCCCTAATAATGGTTAAGGGAGTTTTTAAATCATGAGAAGCTGCTGAAACCTGAAACATCAAATCTTCTTTCTGCTGTTTCTCATCAACTATTAATTGTCGAATTCTATCTTGCATCACAATAATCCGATTTCCTGTCTCACGAAATTCTTTAACCGTTAAACTTTCTGTACATTCCCTCTCCAACCACATACTATTTTCATAAATCAAAGTCATTTCATAACTCAGTTTTTTCAACAATTTTCCAATGTGATAACTTATTAGAATAATCAATAAAACACAAATATATATCCATGATGACACATTAAAAAAGATTGATAGAACACCACTATTGTTTAAAGGTTTCCCATCTTCATTTATTTGTATAGATACTGAAGCTAAGGGAATAAGATAGGCCATTAGTAAGCCAAGACTAAACTGCCAAATAATTCTCCAACAGGTTTCTCGAATTAATTGTCTAAAACTTTTGATTCTACCCATTGATATCCTCCACCGTACAAGGTTTTAATTGGATTTAATTGATAAGGTTTCAGCTTTTGACGAATTTGATAAATGTACTCTGAAACCGAACGTAAAAGAGCTTCTGAACTTTGTGGATATAGATAATTATAAATTTCCTCAATAGAATATATTTTACTTGGGGTGCTTGCCAAAAGATTCACTATGTCAAATTCCCTCCTTGTCAGAGCAATCTTATCATCGTTTACAAATAGTTCCTTACTATCCGTATATAGTATAAGCTTCCCAATCTTTATTTGATGAACATTTCCTTTATTCCGTTCTTCACGACGCAAGTGCATTTTAACACGTGCTAAAAGTTCTTGCATACTAAAGGGCTTCATAATATAATCATCAGCACCTGCATTAATTCCAGCTACTAAATCTTCATCCATATCCTTAGCAGTTATAAAACAGATAGGAACAGTTATCTGTTCGCGAATCATCTGACAGATCTCTAAACCACTAACAGGCATCATAATATCTAATAGAATCAAGTCAAAGCCTGTAAAATCACAAAGATCAATCTCTTCTATCTTATTTCGTATGACTACTTCATATTTTTCATATTCTAGTACTTTTTTTATTAGGCGAAGAATAGCAAGATCATCATCTACAACCAAAATTTTATAAGCCATAACTCACCCTCCTGAATATATTATAGCACTAACTGAGAAAAAGACAGGATATCCCCTGTCTTTAGCGTACATTTTTTCCTATAAGTATCAATGTAGCAAATAGAAAAACAATTAATAACCAAACTATTTGTATCCCTAAGCCTTGCCACACTGGATAATAAAGCGACAAGGGATGGGTATAAAAACAATTCATACTAGCTAGTAATGGTAAATTTCTAAAAAAAGAACTGAATTGTAGTAACATTTGTCCCAACCCCAATAAAAGGGATAAACTGATTCCCAAAATTAAGATAAAAGACTGGGAAATAAATACAAAAATACCACTTAAAAGAGAGAAGGTTAGAATAGAAATACAAGCTGGAAATAGAATTGTTAGAACATGTTTAATATTACTCAAAAGATTGATATTGTAGTATCCTTGCGCGATTAGTATGCATAATGATATTACAGCAACCAATAGGACAATTTCCATACATAATAGAATAGCTAGTTTAGATATTATAAATTTCAAACGGTTTGGACAGGTAAGAAAACTGGTACGAAGGCTAGAACCTGTAAATTCTTGACCTATAAATAGAACCGCTAGACTAACGAAACCTGCCTGTCCTAAATAGAGACTTTGCAGTAGCTGTTCCAAAACAAACTGTAGGGTCAACTGGTCTGGCTTACTATTTAAAAAAACAACCATCGCCGGAACACACAGTAATAGAGCACCTATAATCAACCAGTGCCAAGGATTCATCATAAACTTGAGATACTCACTTTTAAGTTGTTCTTTCAACTTATTCACCTCCTCCGATATCTGACTTGAGTAAGCGGTAAATTGCTAAAGCCAAGAATGAGAAGTTCCAACAAAGTAAAAGTAAAATATTTTGTAAACTATTATGTTCTAAAATTTGAGGAGATATAGCAATCAATCCTTGACCCAATGCAACTGGAAGAAATTTTGCAACCGATATATAGTTTGCTAAAAATGTTCCTAAATTGTAGACTTGAGGAAGCAAAAATAATAGAGGAACAATGGCTGTTTTAAATGTCAAAGCCATAATATAGGCCAGCAGTCCCAACAAGGTCCAAGCTATACTGGCTAAAAATATATAGAACCAAACTGTCCCATTTAGTGAAAAAAGTAATAAGCCATCTTGTCCTAAAACATAATGTATCATGTTAATCGTAAGGAATATCGATAGAAAGGAAATGAAAAATGAAAACACAAGCCAAACTAATGTTTTTGAAACTAAGAAAGAACTTCGATTTGTAATAGAGAGGAGGCTTGTACGAATAGCAGAGTATCTATACTCCTCGGCTCCGTAAATTGAGCCTAGGATAATCATAATAAAAACACCAAATAAAGTGACATCAAAACCTAAAAATTCAATAGGAGGTATAGCTTCTGCTAATTCTGGATTTGTCTCTGGTGTAGCATGGATACCAACTGAAACAATTTGAGAAGCACCAATATTTGCTAAAAACGTTTGAAATATCAGTATCAAGAATAGTACAACATGAGTAGCTCTCTTATAAAGTAATTTCAATATTTCAGAATGAAGAGAGTAAATAAGTGCCATGTCACTTTCCTCCTTCTGTTAAACTAAAGAAGACTTCTTCTAGTGAAGAAAGATTTTTCATCACTTCTGGTAAAGTCCCTTTTATAAGAACTTTTCCTTTATTTATGATAACTACATCATCTGTTACTGCTTCCACTTCCGATAATATATGAGATGATAGCAAGACTGTCTTCCCTTCTTGAGCTTGTTTTTTTATAAATTCTCTAAACCACCGAATTCCTCTTGGATCCAACCCATTAGTCGGTTCATCCAATATCAGATATTGAGGATTTCCTAATAGAGCTGTTGCAATTCCCAAGCGTTGTCCTTCTCCTAATGATAATTTCCCAATTTTAGATTTTTTCTTATGACTAATATCCACCATATCCAAGACTTGCTCAATTCGCTGACTGGATATCCCATTACTAGCAGCAACAATTTTCAAATGTTGATAAACAGTCCGATCATCAGGAGCACCTACACTGTCAAATGAAGCTCCTACAGTTTTTAGAGGAAATTTTAATTCCTTATAAGTTTGATCTCCAATTTTAGTAAGACCAGATGTTGCTTTGTCTAATCCTAATAAAATACGTAAGGTTGAACTTTTTCCAGCTCCATTTGGACCTAGGAAAGCAGTCACTCTACCTGCTTTTGCTTCAAAGGAAATATCTTTTAAAATTTGAGTTTGCCCATATGACTTACATAAATTTTTAATGGCAATACTTTGTTCCATAGATGTTCTCCTATTCTATTTAATATTTCTAAAAGTAACTATATCTTACACATTCTTTTTCGGATTTTTTTCAGAATTTAGAGAGTAAAAAAGATTTATAGTCAATGAAAATCAAAGAGCAAACTAGGAAGCTAGCCGCAAGCTGCTCAAAACAGTGTTTTGAGGTTGTGGATAGAACTGACGAAGTCAGTAACCATACCTACGGTAAGGCGACGCTGACGTGGTTTGAAGAGATTTTCGAAGAGTATAAAATTTTGTTTTATTTAATTATATATATTTGTATAAACTTAAAAGCCCGATGTTTCCATCAGGCTTCTTTTTTATCCATGTACACGTTTCATATAGTCTTGATAACTTTCGGTATCCATGAGTTTTTTAGCGTTCTTGACGCGATCTGCTGTTGGTGGTTTAACCCCTTCGAGTGAATAAGGAATTCCCAATTCACGCCATTTGAACTCACCCATAGTGTGATAAGGCAGAATTTCAAACTTATCAACATTTTTAAGGGTCTTGACGAACTTACCAAGTTCAATCAAGTCATCATCTCTATCTGTCAATCCTGGAACTAGCACGTGGCGAATCCAGACAGGTTTTCCAATATCTGATAGATACTGGGCACAGGCCAAGATATTTTTATTGGTTTGGCTAGTTACAATCTTGTGCTGTTGTTCGTTGATTTCCTTGATATCCAAGAGGACCAAGTCAGTGACAGCCATGAGTTTGTCAAACTTCTCAAGGTAACGTGGTTTATTACGGAAAGGCAACGCACAGGTATCCAAGGTACAGTGGATTCCTTGTTCCTTAGCCTTAGTGAAGAGGGCAATCAGGAAATCAATCTGCAAGAGGGCTTCTCCTCCACTGACTGTAATCCCACCCTTATTTCCCCAGAAACCGCGGTAGCGCAAGGCCTCTGTCAAGACATCATCTACCGTCCGTTCACGTGACTTATTGGACTCCATAGCCCAAGTGTCTGGGTTGTGGCAATACTGGCAACGCATGTGACAGCCCTGCAAAAAGACAATAAAGCGAATACCAGGGCCATCTACCGCCCCAAAACTTTCTGTCGAATGCACCATTCCTGTCACTTGTCCATAATCAATTGTTTCTTCAGACATATCGTTACCTTCCTTGAAAACGTTTTATAGTTTTATTATATCATGACTTGAAGGAAAAACAAGATTTTTGCCTATTTTTTAGAAAGCAATCTGTTTTTCAATTTCATTTTCAATTACTTATCATTTTATTCTTCAAAATCAAAGCCATACAAGGTTGCAAAATAGTCCTCAGGGCGCTCTGCACGGCGGATTTGACGGGCTTTGCCTTCTTCAGTATAAAGGATTTCCGCAGAACGAAGTTTGGCGTTGTACTGGTAGCCCATTGAAAAACCGTGGGCACCTGTATCATGAATGACCAGCAAATCACCGATTTCTGTATGAGGCAGTTCGCGATTCACTGCAAATTTATCATTGTTTTCACAGAGTGAACCAACCACATCTACCACTTCAGCTGGTCCATCTGGATGGGTCACGTTAGTAATATGATGGTAAGCTCCGTACATAGCTGGACGCATGAGGTTGACTGCTGATGCATCCACACCTAGATAGGTACGGTAGGTTTTCTTCTTATGAGTGACTCTTGTAACCAAAGTACCGTGAGGTGCCAACATAAAGCGACCCAATTCTGTGAAAATCTTGACCTGCCCAAGACCTGCTGGGGTAAGAACTTCTTCATAAACCTTACGAACTCCCTCACCAATCAAGGCAATATCGTTCGGCTCTTGGTCTGGACGATAGTTGACACCAATACCGCCAGAAAGATTGATAAAGTCTAGCGAAATGCCCAACTTTTCCTTGATTTCAACAGCCAATTCAAAAAGCTGACGCGCCAACTCTGGATAATAGAGATGGGTCACGGTATTGGACGCTAGGAAGGAGTGAATCCCAAAAGTCTTGGCTCCTTTTTCCTTCAAGATGGCAAAAGCTTCAAAGAGCTGGTCCTTGGTCATACCAAACTTGGCTTCTCCAGGATTGTCCATAATGTCTGTCCCCAGTTCAAAAACGCCTCCAGGATTGTAACGACAAGAGATAATTTCTGGAATGCCTGCTGCACGCTCTAGATGTTCAATATCTTCAAAGGCATCCAAATTAATGGTCGCACCCAATTCACGCGCATAGGCATATTCCTTATCTGGCGTATTGTTTGAAGAGAACATGATCTCATAACCTGGAAAATCCAGTTTATGGCTCATCAAAAGCTCCACATAACTAGAGCAGTCCACTCCACAACCTTCCTCTTGAAGAATTTTTAAAATAGCTGGAGTTGGAGTAGCCTTAACTGCAAAATATTCCTTAAAGCCCTTGTTCCACGAAAAGGCTTTGTTGACGGCTCTTGCCTTTTCACGAATTCCCTTCTCATCATACAAGTGAAAGGGAGTGGGGAACTCGACAACAATCTTTTCTAAGTCTTCTTTATTGATAAATGGTGTTTTCATAAGTTTCCTTCTATTCTATTTGCAAAGAAAGGCTGGGACAATCGTTCCAACCTCTAGTTATATTTCTTATTTATCTTCGTCAAAGATATTACCAACCTCAACATCGATGGCTTGATTCTTGACATCAATATTGGTTACCTTCAAGAGTGACTTGTAGTCAAACTGCTTTTCACGTTCTTCTTGGGCATTATCCGCAAAGACGGCTACACCTGCTAATTCTGAATCGAACTCACGCAAGAGACTGATCATCCCGTTGACAGTTCCGCCGCCTTTCAAGAAGTCATCCACAATCAAGACACGGCTTCCTGCCTTGAGACTACGTTTTGAAAGGAACATTTTCTCAATGCGGTCACCACTTGAACCGGATACATAGTTGACGCTGACAGTTGAACCTTCGGTAATTTTCAAGTCACGGCGCACAATAACAAAGGGAACATTGAGGACATTGGCAACTGCATTTGCAAGTGGAACACCTTTAGTCGCTACAGTCATAACGGCATCAATTTTTTGGTCCATAAAGCTTTTGGCAATAATGCGACCAATATTTTTCAAGATAGCTGGGGTGCTAAGCAAATCAGACAAATAGATATAACCACCTGGCAAGATACGGTCACTTTCTGACAACTTGGCACGCAAGTCCTCAACCATTTCCTTGGCATCATGGCTTGAGATTGATGGTGTGAAAATAACACCACCACCAGCACCAGTTACTGTCTGGATATGACCGATTTCGATTTCCTCAAAGGCTCGTTTGATAATCACGATATCTTCTGAGATGGATGATTTAGCAGATTCATACTTTTCAGCAAAAGTATTGAGACTAGTTAGTTTATAAGGATTATTAATCAAATAGTTGGAAATGACAACCATCCGATCACTTCTTCTTAATTTCATTTCTATTTCCTATTCCATTTTTATTCAAAAAATCAAAAAGCAAACTAGAAAGCTGGTCGCTGACGATTCAAAACACTGTTTTGAGGTTGTCGATAGAACTGACAAAGTCTGTAATATACCTACATATACGACAAGGCGATGTTACCCTAGTTTGAAGAGATTTTAGAAGAGTATTCATTTTTGTCTTTTACTTATTATACCATATTCACATAAAAAAACGAACATTCTTGTCCTAAAAAATGCTCATTTTTCTTAAATTATTAATCTAAATCTGGTTTATAGAAGGAACGATTGTCCATAGCGAAGATTTTATTGGTCATCTCTCCCTTATCCACCAAAGCCAGAGCTGTTGACATCATCATCATGCTTGCATCCAGATTATCAATCATATGGATAATCTCTGCTTCCATAATGCGTGGACGGACTGGACTTCCATACTCAAGTAAGCCGTGGTGACTAAGGATGACGTGACGAAGCAGAACGACTTCTTCCTTGGTATCATCAATACCGAGTTCCATAACTGTCTTGGTAATTTCGCTATCAATTAGAGCGATATGTCCAAGAAGATTACCTCGTACTGTATACTCAGTCTGGTCTGGTCCCGTCAACTCGATAACTTTAGCCAAGTCATGCAGCATAATCCCCGCATAAAGCAGGCTCTTATTGAGCTGAGGATAGATCTCGCTAATGGCATCTGCCAAACGTACCATGGTCGCCGTATGATAAGCCAAACCCGTTTCAAAGGCATGGTGATTAGTCTTGGCAGCGGGATAAGAATAGAATTCCTTATCATACTTGGTGTAGAGATTTCGGACAATTCGTTGCCAGACAGGATTTTCAATTTTGAAAATCATTTGCGACATGTAGTCACGAATTTCCTTGACATCAACTGGTGACTTGACCTTGAAATCAGCTGGATCATTGGGTTCACCAGGTTGAGGCAGGCGGAGAGTAATTTGATTGACTTGAGGAGTGTTGTTATAAACTTCTCGACGCCCTTTCATGTGAACAACCTTACCTGCTGTAAAGGCCTCAACGTTATGAGGTTGGGCATCCCAGAGCTTCCCATCAATCTCGCCACTATCATCTTGGAAGGTAAAGGCTAGGTAGTTTTTCCCAGCTCGAGTTTGCCTCAGGTCAGCTGATTTGATTAGGTAAAAGCCTTCAAACAGCTCATCTTTTTTCATGTGACTAATCTTCATATTCTTCCTCATTTTCTTGGAAATGGAGTAGATCAAGCGCAGGCTCACCTTCTGACAACTCAATGTGACGGAGCGTCCGCTCGATAGCTGTAGTGCGACGGTTTAATAGTTCATCAATATTGCCAGAGGCATGTTGGAGGTGTTTCTGTGCCTTGACCAGAATGCCACCAAACTTGCCAAACTCGGTCTTAACGCTAGCAAGGGTCTTACTGATATGGTCGGCACTCTTTTGGATATTGAGAGTTTTGAAGCCAACTGATAGGGAATTGAGGAGAGCTGATAGGGTACTTGGACCTGCGACAATAATCTGCTCCTCCCGTCTCAAGTCATCAAAGAAGACCGGATTGCGAACAATCTCTGAATAAAGACCTTCTGTCGGAACAAACAAAACTCCAAAATTGGTCGTCCGAGGCGGTGCTATGTACTTGTTCCTGATATCCTTGGCAAAGCGCTTGACGCTTGCTAGGAGCGACTTGCGACAGCGTTCAATCTCATCCTTATCACCTGCTTCATAGGCTTCTTCTAAGCGATAATAATCTGCCAGTGGAAACTTGGAGTCAATCGGTAAGTAGACATATTCCTGGTCACCCTGTCCAGGCAACTTAATGGCATACTCCACTCGTTCACTAGAGTTTTCAACCGTTGCGTATTCTCGTTCATACTGGGCAGGAGTCATGATATCTTCGATGATTTGCCCCAGTTGCAATTCACCCAGAATACCTCGCGTTTTGGTTCCAGAGAGAACCTTGTTGAGGGCTCCGACATCGCGGGCAACTGTCTGCATTTCTCCAAGGCCACGATTGACAGACTCTAGTTGCTTGGAAACTGTCTCAAAGGAGGCCTGCAAGCGTGTCTGCAAGGTCTTTTCTAACTTTTCCTCGACTGTCTGGCGCATTTGTTCCAAACGTTGCTCATTGGATTCCTGTAAGGCTTGGAGACGTTGGTCAGTCTTATCCCTGGTTTGGAGGAGATTCTCAGTCATTTCTTGACGGACTTGCGTCAGACCTTGGTGCAACTCGATTCGAACTTCTTGCAAACGGTCGCTGACAGCTACTTCCAAGTCTTTTTGATCTAACTGACTGGCTTGTCTGGCTTGTTCAAAACGGTAATCCAACTGGTCTGACAAGTGATCTGCCTGATCCTCCAAGCTCTTGCTGAGATGTTTTTCCTGCTTATCCTGCCTCTGCCAAATCAGAAAGAGTCCAGCTAGGTTGACAATCAATAATAGAACAAGTAAACTTTCCATCTTACCTCCTGTCCTTACTATGTAGTACGACCACATAGCCATCTGGGCAAGTCACCGAAACTTCCCTATCTATATATTCGTTAGAAGCGTACACTTTTTTAAAGAAAAAATTTTCCTCTGTCAACTCATACTTGGCTCCAAGAATGGTCAGCTGGCTATCCCGAACTGGCATAAAGGCTAGATAGTCGTAGTCTGAACGGGGATGTAGCTGACTAGTTCCTTCTGGACAATAGGCAATCAAGTTTTGCCCATCCTCAATCGCTATCTGACGCATATAGGGCGCCAACTTGGGATTGCTGGGCAGAAAGACATTAGCCAACATGTGATCAATACGACCACCCAAAGCACCAAAAATAGTAACTTGAGCCTGAGGATTGTTCTCAAAAATAGTCAAGAGAGCCAATTCCAGATCTGTATCATCCTTTTCTGGTCGGGCTTGGACAAAATGCTGGGCACGTTTTTGAATCACCTGTCGCTCTTCTTCGGTCACAGAATCAAAATCTCCAACCGCTAGAGCAAGAGGTAGATTTTCTTCCAAGACCCAGAGCGATCCTCGATCCACACCGACAAAACTATCAAAGTCCGTCCGATAATGACCACGGTCTCCGCCTGCAAAAACGGCAACCCTAGTCCAGTTGTTTTCTGAGAGTTTGTACTCGCTCATTGACATCTCCCTTAAAGACATAGGAACCTGCTACAAAAACGGTCGCACCAGCTTCTTTGGCTTGAGCAATAGTTTGGCCATCAATCCCACCATCAACTTCAATCTCAAATTTCAAACCTTTTTCATCACGAAGCGCAACCAACTCACGGACCTTATCCATTGTCTCTGGTAGAAAGGCCTGCCCACCGAAGCCAGGGTTAACTGTCATGACTAAAACTTGGTCAACTAGATGAAGGACATGCTTAATCGCCTCGACAGGCGTACCAGGATTGATAACGACTGAAGGTTTAACACCGAGTGAACGAATTTTTTGAAGGGCACCATGAATATGAGGCGTTGCTTCCACATGGATGCTGATGATATCCGCACCTGCACGCGCAAAGTCTTCTAAATGATGCTCTGGATTAGCTACCATCAAGTGGCAGTCAAAGACCATCTTGCTATGAGGACGAAGAGATTCGACCACACCCGCACCAAAACTGATTTGCGGTACAAAATGACCATCCATGATGTCGATATGTGCATATTCTGCCCCAGTTGCTTCTAGGCGTTTGATTTCACGTTCAAAGTTGGCATAATCTGCTGCCAGAATTGACGGAGCAATCTTGTATTGAGACATAGGTTTCTCCTTATTTTGGAATTTTTTTGCTGACTTTTTTATAAGTTTCTCTGCTATTTTCAATCTCACTGAAAAATTGCAGGTAGTTGTCAAAACGGAAGGTGGCAATAACACCTTCTTCAACTGCTGGCTTGACCGCACAGGACGGCTCATGGGTATGGGTACAAGTACGGAACTTACAGTCTCGACTGACACTAGCAATCTCTGGAAAGGCCTGATTGAGGTCTTCAGCCGTTGACACTTCATAGTCCAAGGATGAAAATCCCGGTGTATCTGCGATTTTACCCCCATTGAGGTTGTAAAAACTAACAGCTCGAGTAGTGTGGCGCCCACGACCCAGACTATCTGAAATTTCTCCCGTTTCAAGATTGAGGTCTGGTGCGATTTTATTGAGAAGAGTTGATTTCCCAACACCTGTCTGCCCCATAAAGACCGTAACCTTACCTGTTAACAAAGGAAGGAGTCCCTCTTTACTGGTCACAAAGTCGTAGCCGATATCACCATAAGTCTGTTCATAAAAATCCAGTTCTTCCCTATCTTCCAACAAATCCATTTTAGAAATATAAACGATGGGATGGATGTCCTTGTGCTCCAAAAGAACCAAGAAACGATCCAACAAATTGCTGTTAAAATCAGGTTCCTTGACAGACATGATCACCACAGCTTGGTCAATATTGACAATGGGCGGACGGACCAGACTGTTTTTTCGTTCATGAATCTTGAGGATATAGCCTTCTGAATTTTCCTCGGCAGAAAAGTCGACTAAATCCCCAACGTAGGGAGTATGGCCTTTTTTACGGAAATTCCCACGCGCGCGTGTTTGATAGACCTGGCCATCACTCTCTACATAGTAGAAGCCTGCCAAGGCCTTAATAATTTGTCCCTGCATCTTAGAGTCCTTGCCCTTTAAGCGCGTCTGCTAGGCTGGCAAATTCTGCCAAGCTGAGAGCTTCCCCACGCACACTTGGTGACAAACCTGCTTGGTCCAAGGCCTTGGTCAGCTTGTCCTTGACTTCTTCGGTCTTACCAAAGTAACCTGTCAGGTTATTCCATAAGGTCTTGCGACGATGAGTGAAACTTGCCTTGGAAACCTTAAAGAATAAGTTCTCATCTTCTACTGCTACAGCTGGCTCTGGACGACGCACCATTTTCAAAATGGCTGAGTCCACATTTGGCGCTGGCACAAAGACCGTACGAGGTACGATAAAGGCAACCTTTGCCGTCATGTAGTACTGAACCGCAATCGACAAGCTACCATAAGCCTTGGTATTCGGTTGAGCGGAAATGCGGTCAGCTACCTCTTTTTGCATCATGACCACAAACTCACTAAAAGGAATGCCACTTTCGATCAAGTGCATGAGAATAGGCGTTGTGATGTAGTAAGGCAAATTAGCCACTACCTTGATTGGCAGGTCAGGATTTTTGAAATTCTGGATATGTTGCGCCAAGTCAACCTTGAGAATGTCCTCGTTGACCACGGTCACATTATCAAAATCACGCAAGGTATCTGCCAAAATCGGCACCAAACGGTGGTCAATCTCAAAGGCCATGACCTCTGCTGCACGCTCAGCCAGAAACTCCGTCAAGGCACCAATCCCTGGCCCGATTTCGATGACATTAACCTGGTCATCAATTTCAGCCGTATCCACGATTTTTTGAAGAATATTGGTATCCGTCAAGAAATTTTGCCCGAAGGACTTTTTAAAGGTAAAACCGTGACGCTCCAGCACTGCCTTGGTCACGCTATAATCTGCAATTCTCATCTATTCTCTTTTCTATTATCTGTTACTACTATTGTAACACATTCCCCTTACATTTGGGGTCTGCTTAACTATTCTCATAAGATTTCATAGCTTCTTCCACTTCTGCTAAAGTAACCCCAAACAACTCCAACCGCTTGAGCAGCTGTTTTCCATTGGAATAGCCAATTCGGAGAGCCTCTCCTAGATATTCTCGTCGCTTACGGCTATCTGCCCCTGCTAGAAAACCAAGGCGAATCAAGTCTCTACGACTGATGTCAAACTGACTCTCATGTTCAAATTGTTCTGTCACCTGAGCTAGAGCTGTTTTCAAATCTTCATAACTGGCATGCTCTATTCCTAGGGAACGTCCCTTGGTCTTGGACTTGGGAACAGCTTCATCTCGTTTGAGGAAGGCATGCTGAACTGTTGGAATGGCCGTCATAATCATGCGACGAATCCGCTCCCCATTAAAATCTGGGTCTGTAAAGACAATGATTCCATGACGTTGGTGCAGGCGCTGAATCCGCTCTATATCCCGGTCATTGATGGCAGAACCTCGTGTCTCATAGGTCTCTACATCGAAGTAACGTTTGATATTGGCCGTATCATCACGACCTTCAACCACGATGACTTGGGAAATTTTTTCTTTCATTACTTGCTGTCCAATCCAAAAATTCGCTCTGCATTTGCAGTCGTTGCCGCTGCCAGCTCTTCTGCCGTCATCCCACGCAAGGGAGCAATAAAGTCCACCACATAGCGAGTATAGGCTGTTTTATTTTCACGACCACGCTTGGGTACAGGTGCTAAGTAGGGCGCATCCGTTTCCACTAAAATCTTGTCCAAAGGAAGTTCTCTAGCAACTTCTTGGATATCGGTTGCCTTCTTAAAAGTCACCACTCCTGAAAAGGAAATGGTCATGCCAAGCTCGACAAACTTCTCTGCCCATTCAAGAGTTCCTGAGAAAGAATGCATAATACCACCACGAGGACCAACTCCCTCACTTTTGATAATCTCATAGGTATCTTCCAGCGCATCACGGGTATGGACAACAAAAGGCAAATCCAAGTCCTTAGATAGCTGAATCTGACGGCGAAAAACCTGCTCCTGCACCTCTTTGGGCGCTGTCATCCAATGATAATCCAAACCAATCTCACCTAAAGCAACAACCTTGGGATGCTTGAGCTTATCAAGTAAGTAATCTTCAATCTCCTCTGTGTAAGTCCCTGCCTCTGTCGGATGCCAACCAATAGTCGCGTAAAGTTGGTCATACTCATCTACCAACTCCAAGGCACGCTCTATCGTCGGTTGATCAAAACCCACAATATTCATCTGTGTCACACCCATCTCAGTGGCCAAGGCAATTTCTTCTGCCTCACGTCCAGCAAATTCTTCTACATTCAAGTGTGTATGTGTATCAAAAATCATCTCTTCTAACCTCGTTTTCTATCTTCTATTATACCAAAAAAACTGACCTCTCTCCTCATCTGAAAAAAATATTCTAAAACCCATTATCATCTCTTGACGCTCTTTTTCCAAAGCAGTATAATAGCACTTATTGAAATTTTCAGAAAAGGAAAATACCATGTTTACAAAGTTAAAACAGACCTTTATAGGCCGTCCTCTTAAGTCCTTAACCGAAGGCGAGGGAGGTCTGCTGGGAAAAATGCAGGCACTGGCCATGTTGTCAAGCGACGCTCTGTCCTCCATTGCCTATGGACCTGAGCAAGTAGTCCTCGTCTTGGCTAGCCTCTCTCCTCTAGCTATATGGTGGAGCCTTCCTATCGGCCTTTTTGTCCTCCTACTTCTGGCCAGCCTGACCGTTTCCTACCGTCAAATCATCCACGCCTATCCTCAAGGAGGAGGGGCCTATATGGTTACTCGAGAAAATCTATCTCCCCAACTTGGCTTGATCGCTGGAGGTAGTCTGCTGGTTGACTACATGCTGACTGTGGCAGTATCGGTATCATCTGGAGCGGACGCTATCACAGCAGCTCTCCCTGCCCTCCACCCTTACAACCTTCACATCTCCATTTTTCTGGTTTGCTTGCTTATGCTTTTGAACTTACGGGGCTTGAAAGAATCTGCCAGCTCACTGATGATTCCTGTCTATCTCTTTATCATCAGTACTGTCTTTCTCTTGCTCTATGGAATTTTTCAACTAGTGACAGGTTCTCTCAGCTATCAGGCAACTTCTCCTATCGGGCATGCTGTACCGAGTCTGTCTATCGTTCTCATTCTAAGAGCCTTTACCAGTGGTTCTGCCTCTCTGACAGGGGTTGAAGCTATTTCAAATGCCGTTCCTTTTTTCAAGGCTCCTAAAGAAAAGAATGCTGCTCAGACCTTGACCATCATGGCCTTGATTTTAGGTTTTCTTTTTGCTGGAATCACCTTCCTAAACTACTGGATGGGGATTATGCCTCAACACGGAGAGACTATTCTTTCGCAGATGGCTCAAGGCATCCTTGGCACTTCCTTCTTTGGCCACCTTGGCTATTATATCTTCCAATTCTCCACAGCCTTAATTTTGGCCGTAGCTGCAAATACTGGCTTTTCGGCCTTCCCTATGCTGGCTTACAATATGGCTAAAAACAAATACATGCCCCATCTCTTTATGGAAAAAGGAGACCGCCTAGGCTACTCTAATGGAATTTTAACTCTGGCATTTGGGGCTATGATTCTTCTTCTCATTTTTAATGGCAATACCGAACGTTTGATTCCCCTTTATACTATCGGGGTCTTCGTTCCCTTTGCCCTTTCTCAGACTGGGATGATTCGCCATTGGAAAAAGGAAAAAGGAGCCAACTTCTTAAAACCAGCTCTTGCCAATATCCTTGGGGCAATCATTTGCTACGCGATTGTACTAATCTTGCTCTTTTTCCGTCTCAGTGATATCTGGCCTTTCTTCCCGATTATTCTCGTACTCACTCTACTCTTCTTGGCGATTCACAGTCATTACCAAAAAGTGGCCCAACAACTGCGACTCTATGAAGGAATCGAAAAACGTACCTACGATGGCAATCTTGTCCTCGTCCTAGTAGGAAATGTTACCCGAGTTAGCGTCGGAGCCATTAACTACGCTCAAAGTATCGGTGACGAAGTCTTAGCCATGCACATTTCTACTAAGGAAACAGCAGAAAAAGACCAAGAAATTCTCCAAGAATTTGTCGATTACTTCCCAACCATTACTCTGAAAAATATCAAGACCAGCTACCGCGACATCATCACCCCTACTGTCAAGTATGTCAAACGAATCTCTGAGGATGCCCAGAAAAAGAACTATACAGTCACTGTCCTAGTACCCCAGTTTATCCCTAATAAACCTTGGCAGAATATCCTACACAATCAGATGAGTCTCAAACTCAAATATGCCCTCCGTTGGCACCAAGACGTCGTTGTCGCTAGCTACTCTTACCACTTAAAAGAATAAAGAAAAGGCCCTACCAGAAGCAAGAAGCGTCTGGTAAGGCCTTTTTCTGAATCCAGCCACTATGCTTATACTCAATGAAAATCAAAGAGCAAACTAGGAAGCTAGCCGCAGGCTGCTCAAAGCACTGCTTTGAGGTCGTAGATGAAACTGACGAAGTCAGCTCAAAACACTGTTTTGAGGTTGCAGATAGAACTGACGAAGTCAGTAACCATATATACGGTAAGGCAACGCTGACGTGGTTTGAAGAGATTTTCGAAGAGTATTAACTGAAAAGCGTGACTAGGAATATCATTGAATGTGGTTAGCTAAATCTTCCTGAGCTTTTTTATTTGACTCAGCTTTTTCTTTCAGCCATTTTTCATAGAGTTCTTGGTACTGTTTAGCAGTTACTGCCTCTTTTTGCAATTCAACATATTTGTAGTTGTCAGCATTTCCTTTATTCCCAACGAATGAGAATGGGCCTGTAAACGGTACAGTCTTACGGAAGATTGGGTTAGCTCCACCACTTTGAACTGGTAGGAAGAGGGCGCTATCTGTCAACCAAGCTTGGGCTTCAGCATATTTTTCATAGCGAGCTTGAGTATCTGTGATTTCCGCATCAGCCTGATCCAAGAGTTTCTTGTAGTCAGCAAGACCAATCTTATCCTTGACTTCCTTGTCTTTTCCTTCAGACAAGCCCATGTTTTTCAGCTGAGAACCTGTCTCTGGATCAAGGATGGCTAGGTAAGTCTTAGGATCTGAGTAATCTCCACCCCATCCTGAGATGTCGATATCGTAGTCTTTTTGTTCTGCTGTATCTGCAAAGTAGGTTGCCTGGTCTTTTTCATCTGGAGAAAGTTGGATAACGTCGATAACTACATTCTCCTTACCAAGGGTTTCTTCCACTGTCTGTTTGAACGATCCAGCCTGTTGCACATCTAATTTAGCAGTCTGGTCAACTGGCATATCCAAATGAATTGGGAAGGTTACTCCCTGTGCTTGCAGACTTTCTTTGGCCTTCGCAAACTTCTCTTTGGCCTTTTCAGGATTCAAGAAGGCTTGCTTACCATCGTTTAGGTTGATATTTGCCCAATCTTTACCGTAGTTGACAATTTTCTCATTGACAATGTCACCGAAGTTCTTATCGCCAACTTGAACAAAGTTACTTGGTGTAATCGTATTACGCAAGATACGGTCTGCTCCATCTTCACCATTTGTCTGCGCTGCATAGGCATGACGGTCAAAGGCAAAGTTGATAGCCTGACGGAAATCTTTATTTTGCATAGCTGCGCGTGAATCTGTCTTTTCCTTATCAGACTGTTTCATAGTTTGCTTGTAGCTTTGACGATTCACGTTGAAAAGATAATAGAAAGTAACTGAGTTTTGCGGTGTATAGGTAATCTTGTCCTCATTTCCCTTCTTGAGTTCAGCAAAGACTGAGCTTGTTGGGAAGATACGGCCATCAGTATAGTTACCATCCAAGAAACCTCTAGCAATGCTGTCTTGGTCAGAACCGTCAAAGAAAGAGAGTTTCACTTTCTCAATTTTGACCTTGTCCTTATCCCAGTAATTAGGGTTTTTATCAAACTCAATCAAAGATTTTGATGAGAAAGATTTAAACAAGTAAGGACCATTTGACAAGATACTTGATGGTGTTACACTTCCAAAGTCATCTCCCTTAGACTTCAAGAAGGCTTCATTTACAGGATTAAGGATACTTGCTGTTGTTTTAGAGTTCCAATAAGTCTCAGGTTGGTTGAGGGTGTATTGTAGAGTGTAATCATCCACTGCCTTAACACCAACAGTTCCAAAATCGGATGATTGTCCTTCAACATAGTCTGCTAGCCCCTTGATAGAGTCTTGTACCAAGTACAAATTTTCAGCCTTTTTATCAGCCGCATACTTGAGACCAGTCACAAAGTCATGAGCTGTTACGTCCGCATACTCTTCTCCTTCAGAAGTGTACCATTTAGCTCCCTGACGGATCTTATAAGTGTAGGTCAAGCCATCTTTTGACACCGTCCATGACTCAGCCATAGATGGAATGAGATTGCCATACTGGTCATTTTCCAACAAACCATCAATCAAGTTGGTTGTGATACTAGATGTAGAGTCTCGTGTAGAGGTAATGTAATCCAAGGTATCAGGGTTGCTGACAAAGATATAAGAGTATGTCTTGTCTGCATTGCTTGATTGGGATGACCCGCATGCCGCTAGAGCTAGACCTGCTGTCAAAGCCATAGCTCCAAAAAGCATAACTTTTGATTTCTTCATGATTATTCTCCATTTTTTACAGTATGTGAAATATTATACACTATTTGAGCAAAAATATAAAGTCTTTTTGAACTTTTTTACAAAAATAAAAATCAGTAGACTCGAGTTCCTACTGATTTTTGTTATGGTTCGTTTGGATTATGCAGCCAAAACTTTGCGTCCTTTACGACGACGAGCTGCCAATACGCGACGACCGTTTTTAGTTGACATACGGTTACGGAATCCGTGTTTGCGCGCACGACGAAGTTTACTTGGTTGATAAGTACGTTTCACGATGAATACCTCCTCATAGATTTTGTATTCGTTTAGCCGGCTATAAAGTGATCAGTTACTAAACATACTTTACTATTCTATCTGATTCTTTCACTTTTGTCAATAGCTCTAGGCAAATGTTTCCAGCTTTTTGGCGCTTTTTCGAATGTAAGCCCTATCTACGATACTGTTTCAAGAAACGAGTCATTTTTTCTTGGATTTGGGCTAGTTCATCAACACGAGGAAGGTAAACGATACGGAAGTGATCTGGTTCCTGCCAATTGAACCCGCGGCCATGAACCAAGAGAACCTTTTCCTGCTTCAAGAAATCAAGAACAAACTGCTCATCATCATCGATACGGTACATATTGCGGTCTATTTTAGGGAAGATATAGAGTCCAGCCTTGGGTTTAACCGCAGACAAACCTGGAATATCTTGAATGGCATTGTAGATGAAGTTTCTTTGCTCATAAATTCGTCCACCAGGAAGAAGCAATTCATCGACTGATTGGTGACCACCCAGAGAAGTTTGTACGACCTGTTGAGCCAAAACGTTAGAGCAAAGGCGCATATTAGATAGCATATTGAGACCTTCTATATAGCCTTTAACATGTGTCTTAGGTCCAGACAAGACCATCCAACCCACACGGAAACCAGCGATACGATGCGATTTAGACAGACCATTCATGCTGACACAGAAAACATCTGGTGCCAAGCTCGCCACAGGCGTATGCACATGTCCATCCATGACCATGCGGTCGTAAATTTCATCCGCAAAGATAATCAAATCGTTTTGACGGGCAATCTCAATAATCTCCAACAAGAGTTCCTTAGGATAAAGGGCTCCAGTTGGATTATTTGGATTGATAAGGACGATTGCCTTGGTATTGGAAGTGATTTTTGACTTGATATCGTCAATATCTGGGTACCATTCTGCTGCTTCATCACAGACATAGTGAACGGCATTTCCCCCAGCTAGGCTGACAGCTGCTGTCCAGAGAGGATAGTCTGGCATTGGCACCAAGACCTCATCCCCGTTGTCCAAAAGCCCCTGCATGGACATGACAATCAGCTCACTGACACCATTTCCAAGGTAGATGTCATCAATATCTACATTTGGGAATTTCTTCAATTGGCAATACTGCATGATGGCCTTACGGGCTGAGAAAATCCCTTTGGAGTCAGAGTAACCTTCACTATCACGCGCATTCATAATCAAGTCATGAATGACTTCGTCTGGTGCTGTAAAACCAAATTCTGCTGGATTTCCTGTATTCAGACGTAAAATCTTTTCTCCATTCGCTCGCATCCGCATGGCTTCTTCCAAAACAGGACCACGGATATCATAAGCAACATGCTCTAACTTACTAGACTTGTTATATTCTTTCATCTTGTTTCCTCAATTCATCAGGATAGTAACATTATACCACTAGAAAGAAAATGCGACAAGTTTGCTGAAATGTGTTACTAAAATCCTACAGAAGAAAAACCTCACTAAAAGCGAGGTCAAACAGGGAAGATAGCAGGTATTTTGCCAAAAAAACATTACATACCAAAAGATAAACCTAGAAAAAGCAAGGCTAAAAAGGAGTCATAAAGAAGATTGAACATGAGAAAAAGTCCCCATATCATCAAGTAATCCCAACGCCCACTTCGTTTTGCAACTAGGAATAAGATTAGATGGTAGAGTACATGAAAGACTAAAAATCCGATAAAACCTGGATAAAGAAACGGTACCAGACTCTCTAATTGCCAGATCATGATAACTTCTAGCAAGACTGAAACTAGGATGATTCCATAATAAAGGAAATTTGAATTTTTTGTTTCTTGAAAAGAGTTTTTCATCATTCTCCCTCCCTTCACTTCTTTCCTGCTATCCTTTCTTTTATTTTATCATATATTTATATAGATTTTAAGCGCTAACATTCTTTTGAAAAATACTTTTTTTGCTTTACTTCTGTATTGAAAAGGTTTACAATTATAGTAAGAAAATTTCAGGAGGTTTCATTATGGCACAACGTTACCAAAATATTATGGTCGCAATCGATGGTTCTAAAGAAGCGGACTTGGCTTTTGTCAAGGGAGTTCATTCTGCTCTACGAAACGACGCTAAACTCACCATCGCACATGTCATTGACACACGCGCTCTCCAAAGCGTATCCACCTTTGATGCTGAAGTTTACGAAGAACTCCAAGTCGACGCTGAAAGTCTGATGAAAGAGTACGAAAAACGTGCTAAAGATGCTGGGGTGGCAGATGTTCATATCGTCATTGAAATGGGAAATCCAAAGACCCTACTGGCACGTACTATTCCAGATGCAGAAGAAGTTGATCTCATTCTCGTTGGTGCAACTGGTCTCAACGCCTTTGAACGCCTCTTGGTTGGTTCTTCATCTGAATACATTCTCCGCCATGCTAAGGTTGATTTGCTGGTTGTGAGAGAACAAGAAAAAACCTTATAATCACAAAGAAAAGGAGCTCAGCGCTCCTTTTTGTTTACTATTTATACTCTTCAAACCACGTCAACGTCCATCTACAACCTCAAAACAGTGTTTTGAGCAGCCTGCGGCTAGTTTCCTAGTTTGCTCTTTGATTTTCATTGAGTATTATTTCTCTCTTTATGGCGTTCATAAGCCTTGAGTTGGCGCTGCAGTTCCTTTTTAATAGCAGGTTCTGGAGCATATTTTTCTTCCCAATCATCTGGCTTTAAGATTTTGTGGGTCACTGGATCAAAATGAGCCTTGCCATCTGGGAAAATTTTCCCCATATTGGCCTGATGGACAATGTCAAAAATACGTTCTGGGTCCACCCCCATCAAGACAAAACTACCGTAGGTAAAGTAAAGCGTGTCAATCAAGGCATCCACTTGCCCTATCAAATCTTGCTGGGCAGGCGTCTTCTTGGCTACTTTATCTGCCGCCTTATCAAGAGCTTGATGAAGTTGCGATAGAGCTTGATCAAAGTCCTCTTCAGAAGGGCTGGCAGCTCTAACAAACTCCACCAATTCTTCTATTTTAAAGCCAGCCCTGTGGGTTGCACCTTCTAAATCCCAAGCTCGAGGTTCTTCTTGGGTTCGTTCATCCATCATATGGTGGAAGGTCTTGACCTTATTGAAATGATAGTCACGGCTGACAAAGACTTTTTCTGAGGCCAGAACACCAAAATGTTCCAGGGCCTTGTGGATTCCGTCTTGCTGATTGCTGGTAGTGATGTGCTTGGCAACTTCCTTGACACTGCTACTACCATTTCCCATAGCGACCGACATACCGACACCCGCCAGCATTTCTAAGTCGTTATCTGAGTCACCAAAGGCCATGACTTGGTTGAGATCAAAACCATATTCTTTCCCGACTCGGCGTATGCCTTCCAATTTAGAGTTTCCTTGATTGATGACATCTGCTGCAAAAGGATTACTACGTGTCAATTTCAAGTCTTCAAAATCAACTGCCGCCTTCTCAGATTCTTCTGGCGTCATCAGCATTAATACTTGGTAGATAGGCTGATTCATCAGGTGAAGCAGGTCTTTTTCCTTTTGAGGAACAACCTTGCTGACCATGCGATTAAAGGAATGACTCACCGTCCGAGTTAAAACAGAGGGAACGAAGCGACTGATTCGTTGAGAAAAAGAACCCAGACCAAAGGACATGATTTTAGAACCCAACATGGCATCCTTGGTCCCTAGGGCAATCTCCTTGCCCTCTTTTTTAGCATAAGTAATTAGATGACGCAAATGTAACTTGGAAATTGGGCTCGTGAACAAGACTCTTTCTTTATTAAAGATATACTGGCCATTGTAGGTTACCGCAAAATCCAGGTCCAAATCGTCCATCAATTCCTTAACAAAAAAAGGTCCTCGACCCGTTGCTACACCAACTAGTACTCCTTGTTCTTTGACAATCTTAATCGCGTCCTTAGTGGATTTCAAAACACTCTTGCGATCGTTGACCAAGGTTCCATCGATATCAAAAAAAACAGCTTTGACTTCCATCCTATCCCAATCTCCCCTTTTGTGATACAATGATTATACCACATTTCAGAAAGAGTGAGTAAATCATGCCTAAGAAAATCCTTGTTTTACATACGGGTGGAACTATTTCCATGCAGGCCGATGCTTCTGGCGCTGTTGTGACGAGTTCAGATAATCCCATGAACCATGTGTCCAATCCTCTTGAAGGAATCCAAGTCCACGCCTTGGACTTTTTTAACCTGCCAAGCCCCCATATCAAACCCAAGCATATGCTGGCTCTCTACCAGAAAATTAAAGAGGAAGCGGCTAACTACGATGGAGTGGTAATCACACACGGAACCGATACTTTAGAGGAAACAGCCTATTTCCTTGATACCATGGAGGTTCCCCATATGCCTATCGTTCTAACAGGTGCCATGCGCAGCTCCAACGAACTCGGTAGTGACGGTGTTTATAATTATCTGAGCGCTTTACGAGTGGCTAACGATGACAGGGCTGCTGACAAGGGAGTTTTGGTCGTTATGAACGATGAAATCCACGCTGCCAAGTATGTTACCAAAACGCATACAACCAATGTCAGTACCTTCCAGACTCCAACACACGGACCTCTTGGTCTGATTATGAAACAGGAAATCCTCTACTTTAAAACAGCTGAACCTCGTGTCCGCTTTGACCTTGATCACATACAAGGATTAGTCCCTATCATCTCGGCTTATGCTGGTATGACAGATGAGCTGATTGATATGCTGGATTTGGAACAATTGGATGGTTTGATTATCCAAGCCTTCGGAGCTGGTAATGTTCCCAAAGAAACGGCTCAAAAATTAGAAAGCCTTCTGCAAAAAGGAATCCCAGTCGCCCTGGTTTCACGATGCTTTAACGGTATCGCTGAACCTGTTTATGCCTACCAAGGTGGGGGCGTGCAGTTGCAAAAGGCAGGTGTCTTCTTTGTTAAAGAACTCAATGCCCAAAAAGCCCGCTTGAAACTCCTCATTGCCCTCAATGCCGGACTAACAGGGCCAGCTTTGAAAGACTATATGGAAGGCTAAACCTCTTCTCTAAAAACAAATCAGGAAATCTGCACGATTCCCTGATTTTTTCTATTTACGTTTTCGTGTTGAGCGACGTTCTGTCAAACCATGAGGTAAGAGAACTTCACGTTCTTCCAACTCTTCCTTGTGCATAATCTTAGTCAACATACGCATACTAATAGCACCAAGGTCATAAAGAGGTTGGGCAATAGTTGTCAAGTTTGGACGGGTAAAGCGTGAGATTTGTGAATCATCACTAGTAATGATTTCAAATTCTTCTGGTACTGACACACCCTTATCAGCAAGACCGTTCAAGACACCTGCTGCCAATTCATCACCTGTTACAACTGCTGCAGTTGCGTTTGATGAAATCAAGCGTTCTGCCAAGGCATAACCGTCTTCATAAGTGTATTTGGATTCAAATACCAATCCTTCGCTATAAGAAATACCTGCTTTTTTCAAGGCTTCCTTGTAGCCAACCAAACGAACCTTACCATTGATATCATCCACTAGTGGACCGCTAACGAAAGCAATGCGCTCATTTTCTTTAGCAAGGTAGGTTACTGCATCAATCGTTGCTTGTTTGTAGTCAATATTGACACTTGGAAGCTGATGTTCTACATCCACAGTTCCTGCAAGAACAACTGGTGTTCGAGAACGAGAAAACTCTGAACGAATTTTTTCAGTCAAGTGGTAGCCCATAAAAATGATACCATCCACTTGCTTAGAAAACAGTGTATTAACCACTGAAACTTCCTTGTCATCATCCTCATCACTATTGGCAAGGACGATATTATACTTGTACATTTCAGCGATATCATCAATCCCTTTGGCAAGCGTTGAGAAATAACCATTGGTAATATTGGGGATCACAACACCGACAGTGGTTGTCTTTTTACTTGCAAGACCACGCGCCACTGCATTTGGACGGTAATCCAAACGATCAATCACCTCAAGCACTTTTTTACGAGTATTCTCTTTTACATTCTTATTGCCATTGACTACACGGCTAACCGTCGCCATTGAAACTCCTGCTTCACGGGCGACATCATAAATCGTTACTGTATCGTCTGTATTCATTCCATTTCCTTTCTATATCATACCTCACGAGACTCCAAAAAAAGAGACGGTATGAAAATTTCGTTTTCATGATTCCACTTATTCCATTTTATCACTATTTGTAAACACTTTCAAGTATTTTTTGAAGATTGTTTGAAAAAAATTTCATAGGAAGCTATGTTTATGAAGAAAAAATCACCTTTTCTTGATTTTTAATCCTATTTGCTGTATGATAAGGGAAAAGAAAGGGGGAAGAAATATGGCTTTTACCAATACCCACATGCGGTCTGCTAGTTTTGGCATTGTTACCAGCTTGCCTGATGACGTTATTGACTCTTTTTGGTATATCATCGACCACTTCTTAAAAAATGTCTTTGAATTGGAGGAGGAACTCGAGTTTCAATTGCTTAATAACCAAGGAAAAATTACCTTCCACTTCTCAAGTCAACATCTCCCTACAGCCATTGATTTTGATTTTAACCATCCCTTCGACCCTCTTTATCCCCCGAGAGTCCTGGTTTTAGATATGGACGGTAGAGAAACTATCCTCCTCCCAGAAGAAAATGACCTATTTTAAAACTCTAGCCTTCAGTTACAAACGACTGAAAACTAGAGTTTTTTCTATTTTTTCAAAGCATTATACAAGTTGCGGATCGGTTTCTTTAATGTCGGATGGATAAAATGAGGCGCAATTTCCTGTAAGGACTCAAGGACAAAAAGGCGTTCCGCTATGTAAGGATGAGGCAAGATAAGGTCATCTGTATAAAGAATCTGATCCTCTACAAAGAGCAAGTCCAAATCAATCAAACGAGGTCCCCAATGCACTTCTCTCACCCGTCCCATCTCTGACTCAATAGCTAACAAGGTCTCTAATAGAACTGGGGCCGGCAACCAGGTTTCAACCTCAACCACTTGATTAGCAAAGCTATCCTGCTCCACACCACCCCAAGGCTCCGTCGTCAAGACACTGGACTCTTTGAGAATATGGATGCCACGAGCTCGCAGTTTGTCAATGGCTTGTTTCAAGTTTGCTTGCTTATCCCCCATATTGCTTCCCAGGGCGATAAAGGCTCGTTGCTTGCGGCGATGGATGGTTACTGAGCAAGTATCTAGCGGCAAATGTACTGGCGCCCAAGGTTTTTTCAGTTCCAGCTTGATTTCTTGGACAAGAGGATAAGTTTCAAAGGTACGTTCTACCAGTTTGTAGGCTACCGTTTCAATCAAGTCCTCAGTTGTTTCCTGAAACCAAGTCGTCCACTGCTGACACAGTTCTCCATAATGGACAGAGGCTGTTAAATCCAAGTCTGTAGCCGCCTTGGTCATATCATAGGATAGGATTGCGGAAATAACAAACTTCTGCCCCAATTCTTTCTCACTAGGAAAAAGACCATGATAGGCAAAAATTTCCAAATCCTTAATCTGCAGTTGATCCATAACTAGTCCTTTCTAGAAAAATCCGCTTGAAGCGGATTCTTTTTATAGCCCCATTAAACGATAAGCCTGATCACGGAGGTCCTTATCTGTTTCAAATAGACCACGAGCTACTGTCGTCAAGGTTGCTGTGCCTGGTTTTCTGACACCACGCATACTCATACACATATGTTCCGCCTCAATGACAACAAAGGCTCCTTTAGCACCTAGATAGTCCATCAAGGCATCGGCCACTTCGATATTCAAACGTTCTTGAATTTGTGGTTTTTTCGAATAAACTTCAACCGTACGGGCAAGTTTAGACAAACCTGCCACACGGCCATCTGGAATATAGGCAATATGCGCTCTCCCATAAAATGGTAGAAAGTGGTGTTCACACATAGTATGGAAAAAAATATCCTTTTCTACCACCATATTATCGTCGATAATCTCAAAGGATTTTGACAAATGTTCCTCCGCTGTTTGACCAAGACCTGAAAAAATCTCTTGGTACATACGGGCCACACGAGCAGGCGTTTCCTGCAAGCCCTCACGGTTAGCGTCCTCTCCGACAGCCTCGATAATCATTTTTACAGCTGCTTCAATCTTTTGTGTATCCATTTTCGTTCTTCCTCTCCATCAGATAGGCCCTCACTTGGCTCAAGAAATACAAGGAACCCGTGATAATCCTAACTGTTTTTTTCTCTTCTTTTTTATCTGTCAATTTCTGCTCTAGAAAATCCTGCCAACCTTGGTAGCTGAGATTTCTAGACTTAGCTCCCTCTTTCAGCACGCTTTGATCAGTCGCCCGACTATCGTCAAAATGTGTCAGGGTAAGCTCGGTATCTGGCATGGCCCCCAGCAAGTCCAACATATCCTCCAAGGCCTTGGTTTTGATACAAGTAAAGAGGATTTCCTTACGATAATCCGCAAAGCGTTCTTGCAAGGTTGCCAATAAAGCCTTAATAGCATGGGGATTGTGGGCTCCATCCAAAATCATCAAGGGATCTCTTGACACGATTTCCAAACGCCCTGGCCAACTTGTTTCTTCCAAGGCTTGAGCAAGCAAGGTATTAGCTGGTAGCTCTCGACCATCTTCTTGACAAAAAGTATCAAGTAAAGCTATAGCCATCCCAGCATTCTCTATCTGGTGCAAACCAAGCAGGCCAGTCTGAAAGCGACCTTGTCTGACAACACTTGTATAGTCAAAGACTTCACCTGTTACCACACTCTCTTGGTGACTAACTTGATAATCTTTCCCATAGGCAAGTCTCGGCGCATCTTTCCCTTCCGCAATGCGGTCAATCACAGCCAAAGCTTCTGGAGCAATACGACCTGTCACCAAGGGAATACCTTGTTTGATAATACCAGCTTTCTGCTCTGCTATGGCTTCCAAGGTATCACCAAGTAGGGCTACATGGTCCAGTCCAATAGTCGTGATGCCTGTTAGAATAGGCTGGCAGACATTGGTACTATCCAAAAGTCCACCCATGCCCACTTCCATGATAGCCACATCTACTTGCTCTGAGGCAAAGTAGTCATAGGCCAAAGCTGTGATAATCTCAAACTCGGTTGTCTCCTTCAAATTGGCAGCCACTTCCCTTTCCAACAAAGACTGATAGTCTGCCATGAGGGCTTCTAGTCTAGCCTCTGGGATAGATTCCCCATTGATGCTAATCTGATCTGTGTAATGAATGAGATAGGGCGAGCTGAAAACACCAACTCTCAGCCCCATCTTTTCTAGCATATTTTTCAAAAAAGCAATGGTCGAGCCCTTGCCATTGGTTCCTCCGATATGGATAACCTTGAGTTTGAGATGGGGATTGCCACGCAACGCTAACAGTTCCACCATGCGTTCCAAGCCAAAATGCGGTTGGTCCGTCCGATAGTTAGCAATCCACTGATTATTTTCAAATTCTTTCATCTTATTTATATTGTTTTAAATCTAGATTTTCCGCTTCATCAGCCAGACGAATAGCGGAGGCAATTTCAACTGCCATCCTGTGACTAGCTACATCATGCACGCGCACCACTTCCACACCCTGTCTTGCAGCAATACTGGTTACATGAGCCGAAGCCGTGTCCCGATTGCGGAAACCAAGCTCTGTCTCAGGATCGACTTCAAAGCCATTTTCTTCAAGAATATTGATGACAAATCGCTTGCGCGACACTCCGAGAAAGATTGGATAGCCTTTCTGATGGAGTTTATCCAGGTCCCGTAAAAGAAGCAGATTTTCTTTCTTGGTCAGACCAAAGCCAATTCCTGGATCCAACAAGATATTTTCTTGTGCAATACCAGCTTCCTCTGCTCTCGCTAGTGCTCTGTCAAAGAAAGCCTCCATCAATTCTTCGATTAGCATTTTTTCAAAGTCAGCTAACTCTTCCTCTGTAAAAGCTTGACCAAAACCAAAATGAGGAAAGATGAGCGAGCTAGGGTGCTGAGGTCTCGCCATAACTGGATTAAACATGATGACCACTTTCGCTCTCGCTTTAGCTACCACATGGGCCATTTTTTCATCACCCATGAGACCAGTAATATCATTAACTAGATTGGCACCAGCAGCCAAAGCAGCCTCTGCCACCTGACTTTTCCAAGTATCAATAGAAATGAGGACATCACTTTCCTTGCGAATCGCTTTAATCACTGGAACAACACGCTGGATTTCCTCTTCTATCTCAACATAGCTACTTCCCGGCCGAGTCGATTCTCCGCCGATATCGAGCATACTGGCTCCTTCCGCTATCAATTTACGAGCCTGCTGGAGTGCCTGCTCAAGAGCAAAAAATTGACCACCGTCCGAAAAGGAGTCTGGGGTTACATTGATAATTCCGCAAATAGCTGTCTTTACATGATTAGCTTTAGTTGACATATCGGTCACTCCCTCAAGGTTTTTCACCATATTATTTCTCTATTTTACCATAAAAAGAAAAAGATGGACACGATTGCATTCATCTTTTTCCCAGTAGAAACAAGTAAGCAATTGTCAAAAATCTTAAACAGAGATCCCTAATGTCCGACTCATGATCACCACAAGAGCTAACAAACAGAAAAAAACTCCATTAACAATCATGTGAAGTAAGATAGACATTTCCAAACGTTGGGTTTTATAAACTGTCCAAGTTAGCACAGTTGACATGCCACCATAGATTAAAAGAGAAGGCAGATTTGTTGGTAGATGCAGCAAAGCAAATACAATTGCACCTATTATGTATCCCAAATTTTCATTTCCTCTAAAAATCTTTTTAGGAATTATACCTCGACATAAAATCTCCTCACAAATAGGAGCTATTAGAACCAGTAAGAAAAAACTGGAAATTAAGGAACTATTCTGGACCAAATCATTAATATTTGATTGATTGCTGGTTGTTGTTTCATTCATCAAACGCAGTAAGACCACACCAAGAATATTAAAGGCAAGAATCACTAGATAGCTTAAAGCCAATCTAGCCAAATCCTTAGCCTTGAAAAACGATAAACCAAAACTAGCCAACTGTGTTTTCCTAGCACCTATTATAAATACAGTTAAAACCACAAGAGATAAGGCCCCTACTAATAGTCCAGTTTGAAGCAGTGGAAATTTTCTGCTAGTTAGAAAAGTTGCTAGGGCTAAAGGAAACTGAGAAAATAAAAGCCCTACTAGAAAGATTATTAACCACTTCCCCCTGTTTAATACTTCACCCCAAATATTCTTTTTTATCATCAATCATACTCCTACCATTCAATCAAAATCACCTACCTAGTTTGAAGCAATTTTCAAGTAACTATAATATAAAAAGGGGAGAACCCCTTTTTATATTATAGCATTTATAGTGCCATGCTGATGTAGTTAAGGATAAACAAGGCATCCAAAATCCAAATCATGACATGAACATCTTTAGCTTGACCTTTGACAAGCTTAGTCAAAGTGTAAGTCAAGAAACCAACTGCAATCCCTTGAGTGATAGAGTAGCTGAATCCCATAAAGATAGATGTGAAGAAAGCAGGAACCGCTTCAGACATATCGTCCCAATGGATATTTTTCAAGCTAGCCAACATCATAATCCCAACGATAATCAAGATTGGAGCTGTAGCGGCTGTTGGTACGATCGCTAGAAGTGGACTAAAGAAGCTTGAGATCGCAAAACAGATAGCTACAACCAAGGCTGTCAAACCAGTACGTCCACCTGCACCAATACCAGCAGCAGACTCAACATAAGTCGTTACGTTTGAAGTACCTGCAATGGCACCAATTGAAGTACCAATCAAGTCAGAGTAAAGAGCCTTGTCCAACTTAGCTGATTGGTGATTTTCACCATTTGTCGCTACGATACCAACTTTTTCACCTGTACCGATCAAGGTACCAATCGTGTCAAAAATATCTGTCAATGAGAAGGCAAGAATGGCCATCAAAGTTTCAGGCAAGCGAGCTGTATCTGAAATCAAAGCTCCCAAACCTTCTGAACCAAGAGCTGCACCAAAGACTGTCTTCAAATCTTCAAAGGCTGCACCAACATGGTTATTAGCAAAATCGATGCTAGACAAATCTACCAAACCAACTGCGATAGCAAGAACAGTTGTTGTCAAGATAGAAAGGATAATTCCCCCTTTAATCCCTTTAATGACAAAGAAGATAGTAATGGCAAGTCCTGCAAGAGCCACCAAAACAGCCGGATTATTAAAGCTGACCAAGCCTGGAACTGCTGAAGCATTTGCTGTAATCGCTGCTTGAGCTTTATCAGCCCCTTCTCCTGCAACCGTGTAATTTCCTGGATCGATAGAGAATTTCAAAAGTCCAGCATTCTTAATCCCCACGTAGGCAAGAAAGACACCGATACCAGCTGAAATAGCTGAACGAAGGGCGTTTGGAATCGATTCAATGATCATTTTACGAACATTTGTCAAGGTAATAATCAATGAGATAATTCCACAGATGAAGACCATAGCTAGGGCTTCTTGCCATGAATAACCAAGCCCGAATACAACTGTAAAGGTAAAGAAGGCATTGAGTCCCATACCTGGCGCTTGAGCATATGGCAAGTTGGCGTAGAAGGCCATCATCAGGGTACCAGCAACTGCACCGATAATCGTTGCGAGGAATACACCCTGAGCAGGCATTCCTGTTTGCGAAAGAATTTGTGGGTTTACAAAGAGAATATAGCTCATTGCAAAGAAAGTTGTTAAACCAGCGAGAACCTCTGTACGAACGTCTGTACCGTTCTCTTTTAGTTTAAATAATTTGTCCATTATCAATCTCCTTTTAATTTTTACGAACAATAATAGAATTATATCATTTATCATTCACTTTTTCAATATCTTTGTTTGATTTATTTAAGAATTTGATGAAATTTCTTTTTTTGTTTCGAATCTGCTTTTCTGCCTGCTTTCTGTTATAATAGTAGACATCTTATCTGAAAAGACACTAGAAAGGTCCCTATGACGAAAAAAATTATTGCAGTTGACCTGGATGGAACCCTGCTCAACTCAGACAGTCAGATTTCTGACTTTACCAAAGAAACCATAAAAAAAGTTACTGGAAAAGGGCATCAGGTTATTATTACGACAGGGCGCCCTTACCGAATGTCAAAAGATTTCTACCGTGAATTAGGCTTAAATACTCCTATGATTAATTTCAATGGCTCCCTTACTCATTTACCAGACCAAGTTTGGGATTTTGAAAAGTGTCTAACTGTAGACAAAAAATATCTGCTAGATATGGTTCGACGTTCAGAGGACATTCAAGCCGATTTTATCGCTGGAGAATACCGTAAAAAATTCTACATTACAAATCCTAATGAAGAAATTGCCAATCCCAAACTATTTGGCGTAGAAGCTTTCCACCCTGAAGATCAATTTCAACCTGAATTAGTGACCAAAGATCCTAACTGTATCCTATTACAGACCAGAGCCAGTGACAAGTATGCCTTGGCAAAAGAAATGAACGCCTTCTACCAGCATCAACTTTCTATTAATACCTGGGGAGGTCCACTCAATATCCTTGAGTGTACCCCAAAAGGTGTCAACAAAGCCTTTGCTTTGGACTACTTGCTCAAGGTAATGAACCGTGACAAAAAAGATTTGATTGCCTTTGGAGATGAGCACAATGATACCGAAATGCTTGCTTTTGCTGGGAAAGGTTATGCAATGAAAAATGCCAACCCAGAGCTACTCCCCTATGCAGATGAGCAAATTTCCTTGACAAATGACCAAGACGGAGTTGCCAAAACCCTGCAAGACTTATTCTTATAGTCCATTCTGACCAGCTTGCGAGCTGGTCTTTGTGCTCTTTTCACAGTCTCATCAACCAGTTAATCGATTGTTCCATTTTTTGCCTCCAAAACCTTGGAAAAGGCTTTCTTTTGTGATATAATTCACATATAAATACAAGAGAGCTCGTCACACTCGACTCTGTTGACACAAAATCAATCCAGTCCTGTTGTCCCTGTTCTCGGTCAATATCAAGGAGGATAGCTATGAAAGCTGTTGTTGTAAATCCAGAAAGCACTGGTGTTGCTGTTGAAGAAAAAGTACTCCGTCCACTTGAAACTGGGGAAGCACTTGTAGAAATTGAATACTGTGGTGTTTGCCACACTGACCTCCACGTTGCCCATGGTGACTTTGGTCAAGTACCAGGCCGTGTTCTAGGACATGAAGGTGTTGGTATCGTTAAAGAAATTGCCCCAGATGTAAAAAGCCTTAAAGTCGGCGACCGCGTCAGCGTTGCTTGGTTCTTTGAAGGATGTGGCACTTGCGAATACTGTACAACTGGTCGCGAAACCCTTTGCCGTACAGTGAAAAATGCCGGCTACTCAGTAGATGGTGGTATGGCTGAACAATGTATCGTAACTGCAGACTATGCTGTTAAAGTTCCTGACGGACTTGATCCAGCCCAAGCCTCTTCTATCACATGTGCTGGTGTAACAACCTATAAAGCTATAAAAGAAGCAAAAGTTGAACCAGGTCAATGGGTTGTTCTTTACGGCGCTGGTGGTCTTGGTAACCTAGCTGTTCAATACGCTAAAAAAGTATTCAATGCTCATGTTATCGCAGTTGATATCAACAATGACAAACTTGCCCTTGCAAAAGAAGTAGGTGCTGACATTGTTATTAACGGCCTAGAAGTTGATGATGTACCAGGACTCATCAAGGAAAAAACTGATGGAGGAGCTCATTCAGCTGTCGTAACTGCTGTATCTAAAGTTGCCTTCAACCAGGCTGTTGACTCAGTTCGTGCTGGTGGTCGCGTTGTCGCTGTCGGCCTTCCTTCTGAAATGATGGAACTCAGCATCGTGAAAACAGTTTTAGATGGAATCCAAGTCATCGGCTCTCTTGTAGGAACTCGTAAAGACTTGGAAGAAGCCTTCCAATTCGGTGCAGAAGGTTTAGTAGTTCCAGTTGTTCAAAAACGTCCAATAGAAGATGCTGTAGCCATTTTCGACGAAATGGAAAAAGGTCAAATCCAAGGACGTATGGTACTCGACTTCACCCACTAATCTATTAGAAACCTATTTTAAAAGTTGGAATACGCTTCCAACTTTTTTATATTAAATTTTTAAATAAGGATTCAAAAAAACTTCTCTAAAACTCAATATATCAATATTTTCAGATGTAATCTTTTTAATTATTTTATGATAAATAGTTGATTTTTAGATGAAAACGGTTTATACTTAAAAAGTCTTAAAGTTTTCTTAAACGAAAACTAAAACAAAAAAGGAGGAATGACAATAATGAGTATCGGAATCATTATTGCGAGCCACGGCGAATTTGCTGCGGGTATTCATCAGTCAGGATCTATGATCTTTGGTGAACAAGAAAAGGTTCAAGTTGTAACCTTTATGCCAAATGAAGGTCCTGATGATCTATACGCTAAGTTTAATAACGCTGTTGCTGCATTTGACGCAGAAGATGAGGTTCTAGTTTTGGCTGACCTTTGGAGTGGATCTCCATTTAACCAAGCTAGCCGCGTGATGGGAGAAAATCCTGAGCGTAAGTTTGCCATCATCACAGGACTTAACTTACCGATGTTAATTCAAGCCTACACAGAGCGCCTCATGGACGCTGCTGCAGGTGTAGAAAAAGTCGCTGCGAATATTATTAAAGAAGCCAAAGATGGCATCAAGGCTCTTCCAGAAGAGCTAAACCCAGTTGAGGAAGTAGCAAGCGCTGCAGCTGCTCCAGTTGCCCAAGCTGCTATTCCAGAAGGAACTGTCATCGGAGACGGTAAACTCAAAATCAACCTTGCCCGTCTAGACACTCGTTTACTTCACGGTCAGGTTGCAACTGCTTGGACTCCAGATTCAAAAGCAGATCGTATCATCGTTGCTTCAGATAACGTAGCTAAAGACGAATTACGTAAAGAATTGATTAAACAAGCAGCTCCAGGTAAAGTGAAAGCAAATGTTGTTCCTATCCAAAAACTAATCGACGTTGCAAAAGATCCTCGCTTCGGAGGAACACATGCCCTTATCTTGTTTGAAACACCTCAAGATGCCCTTCGTGCTATCGAAGGTGGCGTGCCAATCAAAACTCTTAATGTTGGATCAATGGCTCACTCAACTGGTAAAACAATGGTTAACAACGTTTTGTCTATGGATAAAGAAGACGTTGCTACATTTGAAAAAATGCGTGACCTTGGTGTTGAATTTGATGTACGTAAAGTACCAAACGACACCAAAAAAGATTTGTTTGACTTGATCAACAAAGCAAACGTGCAATAATCGATTTTATGAAAGGATTTTAAAGATGTCTATTATTTCTATGGTTTTAGTAGTCGTTGTAGCCTTCCTAGCAGGTCTTGAAGGTATCCTCGACCAGTTCCAATTCCATCAACCAATCGTAGCTTGTACCCTTATCGGTCTTGTTACTGGTAACCTTGAAGCAGGGATTATCCTTGGTGGTTCTCTTCAAATGATCGCCCTTGGTTGGGCTAACATCGGAGCTGCCGTAGCTCCTGACGCTGCTCTTGCCTCTGTTGCTGCTGCCATTATCATGGTTCTTGGTGGCGACTTTACTAAGACAGGTATCGGTGTTGCCCAAGCGGTTGCTATCCCTCTTGCAGTTGCTGGTCTATTCTTGACTATGATTGTCCGTACACTCTCTGTCGGATTGGTTCACACTGCTGATGCTTCTGCTAAAAAAGGTGACTTCAAAGCAGTTGAACGTGCTCACTTTGTCGCACTTCTTCTTCAAGGTCTTCGTATTGCAGTCCCTGCAGCACTCCTTCTAATGGTACCAACTGAAACAGTACAAAGCATTCTAAATGCTATGCCTGATTGGCTCAAAGATGGTATGGCTATCGGTGGTGGTATGGTTGTTGCCGTTGGTTACGCTATGGTTATCAACATGATGGCAACTCGTGAAGTATGGCCATTCTTCGCTATCGGTTTCGTGCTTGCTGCCGTGTCAGATATTACTCTAATTGGATTTGGTGCTATCGGTGTTGCTATCGCTCTTATCTACCTTCACCTTTCTAAAACTGGTGGAAATGGTGGCGGAGGAGCCGCAACTTCTAACGACCCAATCGGCGATATCCTAGAAGACTACTAAGATAAGAAAGGACTGAAAACATCATGACTGAAAAACTTCAATTAACTAAATCAGATCGTAAAAAAGTTTGGTGGCGTTCAACTTTCTTACAAGGTTCTTGGAACTATGAACGTATGCAAAACTTGGGTTGGGCTTACTCATTAATTCCAGCTCTTAAAAAACTCTACACTAAAAAAGAAGATCAAATCGCTGCTCTTGAACGCCATCTTGAGTTCTTCAACACTCACCCATACGTAGCCGCTCCAATCATGGGGGTTACTCTTGCACTTGAAGAAGAACGTGCTAACGGTGTTGAAATTGATGATGCTGCTATCCAAGGGGTTAAAATCGGTATGATGGGACCTCTTGCTGGTATCGGTGACCCAGTATTCTGGTTTACAGTACGCCCAATCCTTGGATCACTCGGTGCTTCACTTGCCCTTACTGGTAATATCTTAGGTCCAATCCTCTTCTTCGTTCTTTGGAACTTGATTCGTATGTCATTCTTGTGGTATACACAAGAGATTGGATACAAGGCTGGATCAGAAATCACTAAAGATATGTCTGGCGGTATCCTTCAAGACATCACTAAAGGAGCTTCTATCCTTGGTATGTTCATTCTTGCTGTCCTTGTTCAACGTTGGGTAAATATTAAATTTGCTTTCGATGTTGCCAAAGTTCAACTAGATGAAAAGGCTTATATCCATTGGGATAAATTGCCAGAAGGATCTAAAGGTATCCAAGAAGCATTCGCACAAGTAGGACAAGGATTATCTCAAACATCTGAAAAAGTTACTACTTTCCAACAAAACTTGGATATGTTGATTCCTGGACTATCAGGACTACTCCTTACTTTCCTTTGCATGTACTTGCTTAAGAAAAAAGTATCTCCAATCACTATTATCCTTGCACTCTTCGCAGTGGGTATTGTGGCACATGTTCTTCACATCATGTAATCAAGCAACTTAAAAGGAATCAGGTTCTAAAATCTGATTCCTTTTTTCTATACTTTTATACTCAATGAAAATCAAAGAGCAAACTAGGAAGCGAGCCGCAGGCTACTCAAAGCACTGCTTTGAGGTTGTAGATAGAACTGACGAAGTCAGCTCAAAACACTGTTTTGAGGTTGCAGATGAAACTGACGAAGTCAGTAACCATACATACGGCAAGGCGAAGCTGACGTGGTTTGAAGAGATTTTCGAAGAGTATTATTCTGCCAAGGCTCCCATTGGATCCCAAGGTGCGAGTACAATTGGTTCTGCTTCATAGGCAGCTTGTTCTTCTGCTGTCAGCAATTCCTTACGGACAACGATTTGGTATGTGTATTCGTCCATCCAAGCGTCTGAGGCAACAAAGTAACCATCGGTACCAACCTTGTCTCCCCATGAGTTTTCAACCTTCCACTTGGTTGATTTGCCATTTTCATCCAAATCAACACCTGTCAAGACCATAGCGTGGGTCATCAAGCTTTCGCTGTAGTCCAAACGTCCAGCCTTGTCTTGAGTGAGTTTAATGTCCATGCTTGATTCAAAGTCATAAACATCTGTCGCAAGGATTCCAGCTTTACGGTTGCTGAGCTGACCGACATCTGAACCAAACCAAACAGTCTCACCTGCTTGCATTTGAGCAATCGCCAATTCTTTCAAGCGCTCCATCGGTACGTTGATGTAGCGAACTGCACGGCTGCCAACCACATTTCCCAACATCTCAACTGTGTAAGATTGGCCGTAAGGCTTGTCAGCAGTTGGAGCATTGATAACAGAAACATAGTCTTCTAGAGGAAGATTGACATATTTCTTGTAAAACTCTTGTGGTGTGATGCCCTTTTCGCTTTGGTAGTTGTTATCCTTATCACGATAAGCAAAGTCAAATTTACGTGGTGGAAGTCCTAAAGACATAGCAAGAAAGTTAAAGATTTCTTGCAAAAGATCTTCTTTCTTAGCTTGAACAGTCGCTTGGTCTGCGCCAGAAGCAAGCAAGTCACGCAAGATTTGAGCATCTTGACGAAGCAATTTGTTGAGAATGGCATTTAGCTCACGACTGCTGCTAGATGAAACTGACTCTGGATAAACAGACTTAGGAACGACACCATATTTCTCAAAGAGAGAAACGACCATATCCCATTGACCGCCATCTTGTTGTGGAGTTTGGAGTAGGAATTTAACCTTACGGCTCGTCAAATCTTGGTCTGCAGTCGCAATGACTTGCTCCAAGAACCAGTTGGATTTCTCATACTTGTCCCAGAAGAAGGTGTGGGCCTGTGACAACTCAAAATTTTCCAATTTATATTGTGAAATGAGTTTGTGGCGGAAGGTGTTGAGAGCTGCAAACATCCAGCAACGACCAGATGCTTTCTGGTTAGTAACCTTGTCCTTGGTCAAATCCAATGAGAAAACAGGGGTGTTGTCTACATGGCTTTGGCGACGTTCTAGGGCTGCAAAAATTCCGTTGTGGCTGGCAGCATTTTCAATCGCTTGGTATTTTACATTTGCTTCATAATTGGCAAATAGTTTATCAGTAAATGATTCTTGAATCGCGTTCATAGATTCCTCCTTTTATTCTACAGTCTATTATAACGCTTTTTACAAAGGAAGCAACTGAAAAACATAAAAGGCAAGGACATTGTCTCTTACCTTTTTCAAATATAAACTAAATTAAGCAATACTAGCAAGGAGAATTTCTAACTCTTCCTTGGTCAAGCGACGCCATTCTCCTCGTTGCAAGCTTTCATCTAAAATCAGAGTTCCCATAGTCAAACGTTGCAAGTCTACTACTTCCTTGCCGCAGTAGGCCACCATACGCTTGACCTGATGAAACTTCCCTTCTGCAATGGTCACACGGATTTGGCTCTGATTCTTTTCTGTATCTGTGGAAAGAATCTCCAGTCTAGCGGGTTGACAAGTAAAGTCTTTGAGCGGAATGCCCTTGGCAAATATCTCCACATCTTCTTGGGCCATAATTCCCTTGACCTGAGCCAAATAGGTCTTGTCCACATGACGCTTGGGCGAAAGAAGAGCATGGGCCAGCTGACCATCATTGGTCAAGAGCAAAAGACCATGCGTGTCAATATCCAAGCGCCCTACTGGGAAAACTTCCTTGCTCCGAGCCAAGTCATCCAACAAGTCCAACACCGTTCTGTGTTTAGGATCCTCAGTCGCTGAGATAACTCCTTGGGGCTTGTTCATCATGTAGTAGACAAACTCTTCATACTCCAACACTTGCCCATCAAAGCGAATCTCATCTCTTTCTTCATCAATCTGCAATTTAGCTGATTTTTCTTTTTTACCATTTACCGTCACGCGACCAGCCTTGAGCAAGTTTTTGACCTCAGTTCGGCTCCCCACAGCGCAGGCAACTAAAAATTTATCTAATCTCATAGAACTATTATATCATATCAAAAGGAGGCTGTCTCAATGACCAACCTCCTTTTCATTTCATACTCTTCAAACCGCGTCAACGTCGCCTTGCCGTATATATGTTACTGACTTCGTCAGTTCTATCTGCAACCTCAAAACAGTGTTTTGAGCTGACTTCGTCAGTTCTATCTACAACCTCAAAACAGTGCTTTGAGTAACCTGCGGCTAGTTTCCTAGTTTGCTATTTGATTTTCATTGAGTATCAGATTTAAGAAATTAACTTCCTCGTCTCCAGAAAATCGCTAAGACAATCATGGAACCTAGTACTGCCGGAATAATGGCAGTTCCTGCTATTATCGGTCCCCAAGTCCCAAAAAGCAAGTGGCCTATAAAGGCACCAATCCATCCGAGAAACATTTTTCCAAAACATCCCATTCGCTCTCCACGATTGGTCAGAGTACCTGCTAAAAATCCCACTAGGAGACCAACGAACATACTTCCTAACATATTATCTCCTTAATTTGCCCAATCTCCGTTACGGAAGAGTGGTACACGTGTCCCATCCTCACGGATACCATCGATATCCATTTGGTTAGAACCAATCATAAAGTCTACGTGAACATCTGAACGGTTAAGCCCCGCAGCTTCAAGCTCCCCTTCGCTCATCTCCGCTCCACCAACTACGCTAGTCGCATAGGCTGCACCGATAGCCAAGTGATTTGACGCATTCTCATCGAAAAGGGTGTTAAAGAAGGTAATGCCTGACTGAGAAATTGGGCTTGGATCTGGTACCAAGGCACATTCACCCAAGGCACGCGCACCCGCATTTTCAAAGACAAGGTCTTTCATGACCTGATCGCCCTTCTCAGCAGTGATATCTACGATTTGTCCATCCTTAAAGGTTACCTTAATACCTTCAATAATGTTTCCGTTATAGCTAAGCGGTTTTGTAGAAGTGACATAACCATCTGCACGACGGAAGTCAGGTGCTGTGAAGACTTCCTCTGTCGGCATATTTGGCAAGAATCCTTCGCCCTGTGCATTGATAGCCCCAGCTGATTCCCAAACGTGGTTCTTCGGCAAACCAAGTGTCAAATCTGTCCCTGGCGCTGTGTAGTGAAGGGCTGAAAATTGCTCTTTATTAAGCATATCGGCCTTGCTCTTGAGGATAGCTGCATGCTCTTCCCAAGCCTTAACAGGATCTTCTTCATAGACACGGCAAGTTTTGAAGATTTGGTCCCAAAGAAGATCGACTGCTTCTTCGTCGCTCGCAGCATTTGAAAAGACTTTCTTGGCCCACTCAAGTCCAGCAGCGGCTGCTACAGTCCAGCTAACCTTGTTAGATTGCGTTGCGATTCGCATTGGCTTCATGGCAAGTCCCATAGCTTTGGCAGAAGCTGAAAGCTTGTCAGCATCCACTCCGTTCAAGGCACCTGGGTCAGAAGAACGAACCCCAAGACGGCTAGCCTTGTTCTCCAAGAGATAGTTCATCTCAGCAATCTTGTATTCAGGCACATTGTCCAGACGCTCCATCGGAGCATGTAGGAATTTCTCACGGTTAATGACATCATCTGTCCACTGAACGATGACCTCATGCGCACCCAAGGCATAAGCTTCTTTGACGATTAAGTGAGCCAACTCACGTTGCTCCACATCGATAGAGAGAGCCAAAGTGTGACCAGGTTGCACGTTGATTCCGTTCGCAACCAATAATTTCGCATATTTTTCTAGATTTTCTTTAAAATTTGGTAAAACCATTCTATTCTTCCTTTTCTTTTTGTTTATTTTTCTTTCAAAGCAGAAAATAATCCTGCTAAAGCAATAGCACCTGACAAGAGTGCTGTTGATAGAAGGATTGTCTGGTCAGCAAGTTCTAATTGATATTCAAATACCTTCTCAGCCGGCTTATCTTCCGCAAAAATTCTTAGTTTCATGAGAACCCCCTTAAAATTTATTAAAACAAATCACTATGACTGCCTGTCCTCAGCAAATTTAAAATCAATTCTTCCTTGTTTACTTTATAAACCAAAAGCCAATCTGGCTGGATATGGCATTCACGAACTCCTTGAAAATGTTTGGATGCCGTCAATTGATGATCACGATATCTAGCAGGAAGTTCTTTTTCTTGAACAAGAAAATTTAAAACTTCTTCTAATAATTCTGCCTTCAAACCACGCTTCATAGCCAACTTAAAATCTTTTTTAAACTGTTTATGATAACGAATCTTAAGCACGCAAATCCTCCATCAAGTCAGAGACTGATTCAAAGGATTGGCTCATATTACGATTTTGGTCTAAATCCGTTAATACCTCAAGCAACTTCCGATTTTCGTCTAGTCTAACATCAAAAGGTAATCCCTGATATTGAATAGCCTGACGAAGGAAAATATTAATAGCCGTTGTCATATCCATTCCCAGGTTATTAAACACCTGTTGGGCCTGCTCCTTAACCTCACTATCCAGCCGGATGCTCATACTCGTCTTTGACATACTCTCACCCTCTTTCTATAGACTATTTTAACAAAAAAGAAAGCCAATGTAAATCTATTGGATATACATTAGCCACTTTGGATAGATGATTAAACAATTTTTTTAAAACAACTCATCAAACAAACTGAGCTGGTTATCCTCTGGCATATTGCCGAGAATCCCCATCTCATCCATCTTTTCAACCAAGGTTGATGAGAGCCCACCACGCTTGCGCAATTCTGTTTTAGAGAGGAATTCTCCCTCTTCACGCGCTCGCACTAACTGCTTGGCAACGTTCTCTCCCAGACCATCCATTGCTACAAATGGCGGAATGAGGGTATCCCCATCGATGAGGAACTCTGTCGCCTGACTACGGTAGAGATCGAGTTTCCCAAACTTGAAACCACGCTCCCACATCTCATTGACAATCTCAAGAGTTGTATAGAGATCGATTTCCACATTAGAGGCCTCATTGTTCTTCCGTTTTTCAGAGATTTCTTCCATTCTGCGCTTGATGGCATCCAAGCCCGCCCCCATAGTCTTGATATCAAAGGCCTTGGCGCGGATAGAGAAGTAAGCACAGTAATAATAAATCGGATGGTGAACCTTGAAGTAGGCTACACGTAAGGCCATCATAACATAGGCTGCCGCATGGGCTTTCGGGAACATGTACTTAATTTTCCCACAGGACTCGATATACCACTCTGGCACCTTATTGGCCTTCATGGCTTCAATATAGCCATTTCGCTCCTCTTCGGAAATCTTTAGCCACAAGCCCTTACGTACTCGTTCCATGATGGTAAAGGCCATCTTAGGTTCGAGACCAGCATGCATGAGGTAAACCATGATGTCGTCCCGACAACCGATAACAGTCGATAGGTCTGCTATTCCTTGCTTAATCAGATCTTGAGCATTACCCAACCAAACATCGGTACCGTGGGATAGACCTGAAAGCTGAAGCAACTCCGCAAAAGTCGTCGGATGGGTTTCATCGACCATTCCACGTACGAAATTTGTTCCAAACTCTGGAATCCCCAGCATGCCCGTAGGCGTTCCGATTTGCTCAGGTGTCACCCCTAACACATCAGTCCCAGAAAAGAGAGCCATCACGCCTTCGTCATCCATAGGAATTTCATTAGGGTCAATACCAGACAAGTCCTGAAGTTTCCGAATCATTGTTGGATCATCGTGTCCCAGTACATCAAGCTTGAGGACATTCTCATCGATATCATGGAAGTTAAAGTGAGTTGTCTGCCATTCAGCCGTCACGTCATCCGCTGGATACTGGACAGGTGTGAAATCATAGACATCCATGTAGTTCGGAATAACAACGATTCCCCCCGGGTGTTGTCCTGTTGTCCGCTTAACACCAGCCGCACCTTGAGCGAGGCGTTCTACCTCTGCATCACGATAAAACTTCCCATAGTCTCGCTCATAGCCCTTGACAAAACCATAAGCGGTCTTGGCAGCCACCGTACCAACCGTTCCTGCACGGAAAGCATATTCCTCACCAAAGATATCACGCACATCCAAATGGGCACTAGGTTGGTCTTCTCCCGAAAAGTTCAAGTCAATATCGGGAACCTTGTCCCCATCAAAACCAAGGAAGGTCTCGAAAGGAATATCTTGCCCATTTTTACTGAGTTTGTGACCACATTTAGGACAGTCCTTATTGGGCATATCAAATCCAGAACCGTAAGAACCATCTGTGATAAACTCACTATACTGACACTGACCACAGACATAGTGAGGAGAGAGAGGATTGACCTCTGTAATCCCAATCATGGTCGCAACGAAACTGGAGCCAACAGACCCACGAGAACCCACCAAGTAACCCCGCTCATTGGAACGTTGCACTAGCATCTGAGAAGCCAGATAAATCACGGCAAATCCATTCCCCAGAATAGACGTTAATTCTTTTTCAATCCGCAAATCAACAATATCTGGTAGCGGATTTCCATAAATTTCAAAAGCTTTCTTATAGGTCAACTCAGCGACCGTTTCTTCAGCCTTGTCAATAAAAGGTGTATAGAGATCACCCTTAACAACCTCAACGGGTTCAAAGATTTCTGCCAAGGCATTGGTGTTTTCAATAACCAATTTACGAGCCAGTTCCTCTCCCAAGAAGGCAAATTCATCCAACATCTCATTAGTCGTTCTAAAATGAGCCTTTGGAAGTGGTGCTGGTTGAGCATGTTCCCCATGACCGATGGTTCGGTTAATTATAGCCCCCTGGCCCAAACTACGGACGATAATTTCACGGTAAATCTCTTCTTCCGGTTCGATATAGTGAACATTGCCGGTAGCCAGAACAGGTTTGCCAAGGCGGTCCCCCACTTCTATCAAACTCTTAATAATAGTCTGGAGTTCCTCCATATCCTTGACTTGCTCCTTGGCAATCAATGGCGCATAAATAGCTGGTGGCATGACCTCGATAAAGTCATAATACTTGGCCACCTCAACCGCCGCATCCACACCTTGGGAAACGACCGCATCAAAAACTTCACCCTCAGAGCAAGCTGATCCTAAAATCAAACCCTCCCGATGGGCATCTAAAACCGTTCTCGGAATCCGTGGCACCCCTTCAAAATACTTGGTATTAGACAAGGAAACCAGTTTAAAGATATTCTTCAGCCCCACTTGATTCTTAACATAAATCGTCGCATGTTTGATCCGAGCTTTTTTATAAGAATCTGGACTAATCAAATCAATGTTAAGTCTAGCTAGATCGGTCACACCATGTTTTTCTGCTACTTCTTTGATAAAAATAAAGAGCAGACGACCAGTAGCTTCCGCATCGTAGTTGGCCATGTGATGATGTTCTAGAGCCACACCAAAACGCTTGGTCAACGGTCCCAAACCATGACGTTTATACTCAGGATAGAGGTTTCTAGCAAACTCCAGCGTATCAATAACTGGCTGACTAATTTTAGGCAGACCGTAACGCTCATAGTTGGCATTCATAAAACCAACGTCAAAGGTCGCATTGTGGGCAACTAAGACTGTATCCTTGCAAAATTCTTGGAATTCCTGTAAAACTTGTTCTAGTGGTTTGGCATTTTTGACATGGTCATCTGTAATTCCAGTCAACTCAGTAGTAAAAGCTGACAAGGGATGCCCAGGGTTAATAAATTCATCGAATTCAGCAATGACATTCCCCTTGTACATCTTAGAAGCCGCAACCTGAATCAAGTCATTATAGATAGCTGAAAGCCCCGTCGTTTCCACGTCAAAGACCACGTAGGTCGCTTCCGACAAGTCCATCTCCACTTCGTTATAGACGATAGGGACACGGTCCTCCACGATATTGGCTTCCATTCCATAGATTAGCTGGATTCCCGCTTTCTTGGCCGCCTTATAGCCGTGTGGGAAGGACTGGACATTCCCATGGTCTGTGATGGCAACCGCCTTGTGTCCCCATTTAGCAGCTGTCGCAACGATTTCTTCAACCTCTGGCAGAGCATCCATGGTCGACATGTTAGTATGAGCGTGAAACTCAACCCGACGCTCACCTTCTGGCATCAAATCCTTGCGCTCATAGTGAACAACTTCCTGCACATCCTGCACGTTCATAGTCAAATCGCGTGTGAAGTTATTCATCTCCACATTCCCACGAACTCGGAGCCAAGAATTCTTCTTGATAAGGTCAAATTTCTGAGCCTCTTCCTCATTCTTAACCCACTTTTGCATCGAAAAACTTGAAGTATAGTCGGTCATTTTAAAGTTGATCAAAACGCGCCCTGTTCTGGTCACTTTTTGCTCCACATCAAAAACAACCCCTTCAAAGACCAAACGATTTTCCTCCGTCGTCACTTCGATCATAGGAGTAATCTCTGCCTTATCTAGCTTGGGTTTAGCTGCAGTTTTTTTAGCTTGAAAATCAAAGGCTGATTTCTCTTCAGCTGGAGGTGGTGCCATCTGTTCTAGTTGTTCCATAGCACGGAGCGCTTCCTCATTGGCCGCTTGAACAATCTGCTCATTTTCAGCATGAAAAGCCTCTTCCTGCTCTTGGGTCAGCACATCATTTTTCTCTACTTGACAGTTGAAAGTTGGAAAACCAAACTTTTCAAGTTGTTTCGCTAAATTAGGAAGATGATTCTTCTTAAAATGTTCCTTATCAATCGCCTCAGAACCTTCAATAAAGAGTTGATTGCCCTCAGCACGAACTTGCAGATTCTGGTAAAGGGACTTAAAACCTTGGCTAGCACATGGCCCCTCAGAGAAAGCCTCCTTATAGTAGGACTGCAAGAGTTGATTTGAAAATTCTTGAGACCGAGCCTTGATTTCAAAAACAGCTTTATTGCCTGTCTTAGAAAATTCTTCGCTCAAACCTTTCTTTAATTCTAAAAAGATTTCAATCGGTAAAATATTAGAAAATACGAAATGAAACTCCCATACCTTACTAATTTTATGAACCACAACTCGCTCAATATCAGCCTGTGCTAAAACAGGATCCTGTCTCATTTCAGCAGATATCCCCAGTTGATTCATCAAAATTTCAAAACTGTTTGACATTCATTTTCCTCACATTATTCTCCTACTATTTTACCATATTTAGAGGTATTTTCTAAAGACAAAAGGAAGCCACTAAGTGACTTCCTTCTAGAGTGAGGACAGATTAGTCTTCACCTTTGTTTTTCTTAATGATTTCTTCTTGTACTGACTTAGGTACATCTTCGTAGTGGTCAAATACCATCATGAATGTACCACGTCCTTGAGATGCAGAACGAAGAACTGTTGCGTAACCGAACATTTCAGCAAGTGGAACGTAAGCACGAACGATTTGGCTGTTACCATGTGCTTCCATACCATCTACACGTCCACGACGAGCAGTTACGTGACCCATAACATCACCAAGGTTTTCTTCTGGAACAGTGATTGTTACGAGCATCATTGGTTCAAGGATAGCTGGTTGTGCTGATTTAGCAGCTTCTTTAAGAGCAAGTGAAGCCGCAATCTTGAAGGCAGTTTCAGATGAGTCGACATCGTGGTATGAACCATCGTAAAGCTTAGCTTTAACGTCAACCATTGGGTAACCTGCAAGTACACCGTTAGCCATAGATTCTACCAAACCTTTTTCAACCGCTGGGATAAATTCACGAGGAACCACACCACCGACGATTGCGTTTTCGAATTCGAATCCTTTACCTTCTTCGTTTGGAGTAAATTCAATCCATACATCACCGAATTGACCTTTACCACCAGACTGACGTTTGAAGAATCCACGTGCTTGAGTAGAAGCGCGGAATGTTTCACGGTAAGATACTTGAGGAGCACCTACGTTCGCTTCAACTTTGAACTCACGACGCATACGGTCAACAAGGACGTCAAGGTGAAGCTCACCCATACCAGAGATAACTGTTTCACCAGTTTCAACGTTTGTTTCAACGCGGAACGTTGGATCTTCTTCAGCCAATTTTTGAAGGGCGATACCCATCTTGTCTTGGTCAGCTTTAGATTTTGGCTCAACCATCAATTGGATAACTGGTTCTGGAACGTTGATTGACTCAAGGATGATTTTAGCTTTTTCATCTGTCAATGAGTCACCCGTTGTAGTATCTTTCAAACCAACGGCAGCAGCAATATCACCTGAGTAAACAGTGTCGATTTCTTGACGGCTGTTAGCGTGCATTTGAAGGATACGTCCGATACGTTCACGTTTACCTTTAGAAGTGTTCAATACGTAAGAACCTGATTGAAGAACACCTGAGTAAACACGGAAGAATGTCAAACGACCTACGAATGGGTCAGTCATAATCTTGAAGGCAAGAGCTGCAAATGGCTCTTCGTCAGATGCTGGACGAGTTTCTTCTTCGTCTGTATCTGGGTTGATACCTTTGATTGCTGGGATGTCAAGCGGGCTTGGAAGGTAGTCAATAACCGCATCAAGCATCAATTGAACACCTTTGTTCTTGAAGGCTGAACCACACAATACTGGGAAGAATTCAACGTTGATAGTCGCTTTACGGATACCAGCTTTCAATTCTTCGTTAGTGATTTCTTCACCTTCGAGGTATTTCATCATCAATTCTTCGTCAGTTTCAGCAACTGCTTCGATCAATTTTTCACGGTATTCTTGAGCTTGGTCAAGGTATTCAGCTGGGATGTCTTCTTCAAGGATATCTGTACCAAGGTCGTTAGTATAGATTTCAGCTTTCATCTTGATCAAGTCGATGATACCACGGAAGTCATCTTCAGAACCGATTGGCAATTGGATTGGGTGTGCATTTGCTTGAAGACGATCGTGAAGTGTGCTTACAGAGTAAAGGAAGTCAGCACCGATTTTGTCCATTTTGTTGGCAAATACGATACGTGGAACTCCATACTCAGTTGCTTGACGCCAAACTGTTTCAGTTTGAGGCTCAACACCTGATTGTGAGTCAAGAACGGTAACCGCACCATCCAATACACGAAGAGAACGTTGTACTTCGATTGTAAAGTCCACGTGTCCTGGTGTGTCGATAATGTTTACGCGGTGATTGTTCCATTGAGCTGTTGTCGCAGCAGATGTGATAGTGATACCACGTTCTTGCTCTTGCTCCATCCAGTCCATTTGTGACGCACCTTCGTGAGTTTCACCGATTTTGTGGATTTTACCAGTGTAGTAAAGGATACGCTCAGTAGTTGTTGTTTTACCGGCATCGACGTGAGCCATGATACCGATATTACGAGTTTTTTCAAGTGAAAATTCGCGTGCCATGAGGTTTATTTCTCCTATTTATTTTTGATTTCTATTCTATTATAACACGATTTTAATAAAAACGGATAGGCAGGACCTACCCGTTCTCAATCTTTTCATGCTATTGTTGGTTTCAACTTACAAGCTGGTAAGTTGAATTGTTGCTAAGAGCTGATCGAGCTCAATTGAACTCGGGCTAGAGTTAGCTAGCCGATTTGAGCCGGAACGGGATGCTGTGTGAAAAAGATAAACTTCCTTGTATTCGTCGAATACTGCGTCAGTTTCCTATTTTCACCTTGCATCCTTACCGTTCCTAGCATCATGATATAGTTGAGCTCAAGCTAAAAGTCTGGAGAAAAAGATGAATCTCATTGGTTGCAATCGCAACCTGCTTTGATTCCCTATTTTCTCTGGGACTTTCTTAACGCTTTCGCATCCTATCTTACCAACGGAAGTGTGCGAATGCACGGTTAGCTTCAGCCATACGGTGAGTGTCTTCACGTTTCTTAACTGCTGCACCAGTGTTGTTAGCAGCATCCAAGATTTCTTTTGCAAGACGGTCTTGCATTGTGTGTTCACCACGAAGACGAGCGATTGTTACCAACCAACGAAGTCCAAGTGTTGTACGACGTTCTGGACGAACTTCAACTGGGACTTGGTAGTTAGAACCACCAACACGGCGTGCACGTACTTCAAGTACAGGCATGATGTTTTCCATAGCTGTTTCAAATACTTCAAGTGCATCGTTGCCAGTAGCTTCTTTGATTTGCTCAAAAGCACCATAAACGATTGAAGCAGCAGTACCACGTTTACCATCAAGCATAACGCGGTTGATAAGACGAGTAACTAGTTGTGAATTGTAAAGCGGATCTGGCAATACGTCACGTTTTGGAGCTCTATTTTTACGACTCATTTCTCTTTATCCCCTTTCCTTATGCTTTTGGACGTTTAGTACCGTATTTAGAACGGCCTTGTTTACGATCGTTAACACCTGCAGTATCAAGTGCACCACGGACGATATGGTAACGTACCCCTGGAAGGTCTTTTACACGTCCACCGCGAAGAAGCACCACACTGTGCTCTTGCAAGTTGTGTCCGATACCTGGGATGTAGGCAGTAACTTCGATAAGGTTGCTCAAACGTACACGAGCGAATTTACGAAGGGCTGAGTTAGGTTTTTTAGGTGTCATTGTTCCAACACGAGTTGCAACACCACGTTTTTGTGGTGAAGAAACGTTTGTTTGAACTTTTTTATGACTGTTGTAACCAACGTTCAAAGCTGGTGATTTAGATTTTTCTACTTTTGATTTACGCGGTTTGCGAACCAATTGGTTAATTGTAGGCATCTACATTCTCCTGTGTTTTTTTATTTTTGGTGATGATACACTTGGTGACAGCTATCATCTGTGTGTACTTTTGCAACATTTGTCAGCACGTCCCTGTACACTCTTGAGAGACCAAAAGTAAAAAGTACCGTCTATTATTGTAACAAAATTTCCCATTGGTTGTCAAGATATTTTTCTTTTTTATTCTTAATTTTAGCTCTTTTGTAGTGCTCCTCCAAAAAATAAAAAGGAGGAATCCCACCCTCCTAAAGTTAGTATTGTTCCATTCAATCCCATCAATTTTAGCACATAATGTTCAAAAAATATTATATCATCACAACCAACCAGATTCTTTAGCGATATTAGCTGCCTCTGTTCGATTACCTGCATCTAGTTTCGAAAGAATATTGGTGACATAGTTTCGGACTGTTCCGTTTGATAAATAAAGTTGATCTGCAATTTCTTGGTTAGAGAAACCCTGAGCGACTCCCTTTAAAACTGCGATTTCTTGCTCCGTTAATGGATTGGGATGCGTCATCACCACTTCCATCAATTCAGGCGAATACTCCTTGCGTCCCTCTAGGACGGTGTGCAAGGTTTGCATGAGGTCTGCAATGTTTCTTTCTTTTAATACATAAGCATCTACTCCAGCCTTGACCGCACGTTCAAAATACCCAGAACGCTTGAAGGTCGTCACCACAACCACCTTTGTTTCTAGATTTTCTGCTCGTATCCACTCCAAGACTTCAAGACCTGTCTTCACAGGCATCTCTACATCAAGAATGGCAATATCTACGAACTCTTTTTCTAAGAGTTGGATTGCTTCTTGCCCATTCTTGGCTTGTAAGACAGACTCTACATCTGCTTGAAAGGCAAGCAACTGGCACATAGCATCTCGCAACATACTTTGATCTTCTGCGACTAATACTTTCATCTACTTTCTCTCCTTATAAGGTAGTCGAACCTGAACTTCTGTCGGTTGTTTCTGACTAATCACCTTTACCTCTCCCGAAAATGGAAGAACACGATCTCGAACCGTATGGGGCTCATTTTCTGTTACAGTTGCAAAACCTTTCCCGTCATCTCTGACCGTCAGGAGCAATTCCTTCTCTGTCCGTTCTAATTTCAAGTAGACTTTAGACGCTTTAGCATGTTTGATGATATTGGTCACTAATTCAAGCAAAATCATGGAAGCCGTTGACTCCAATTCCTGAGTTAAGCTAGCTGTATCTAGTTGATTAGCTATTTCCACCTCAATCCCAGCAATTTCCAGCATCTTTTTGACAGTTTCAAGTTCTAATGTTAAAGTCCGTGATTTCAGATTTTCCACAATGGTTCGCACTTCACGCATTGATTCTTTGCTAATTTGCTGTATTTCTCTTAATTCCTTTTCCACCTGTGGATAAGCCTGTATTTGAAATAACTGCAAGGCTAGATCAGTTTTAACACTCAGCATAGCAAAGGTATGTCCCAAGCTATCATGCAAATCTTGACCGATACGACTGCGTTCATTTTCAGCAAGCAATAGATTTATCTGGGCATTTTGCTTAGCCTGAGCTTCTTTCAAATCCTCCACAATACGAATCCGAACCAAGCCAAAAGTCATTAAATCGATAAAAGTGAGAATTCCAAGTAGGTAGACTAGAAACTCAACTTCAACTTCCTGAAAAATCAACAGTTGCCCCACAACAAGGACTTGAGCAAGGAGAAAAGTCCGGACATGTAAAGAATTAAAACTACGTACGCCGAAATGATAAATTAAGAGATTGGCAAGGAAAAAGAAGAACCAGATATAATTTACACCAACAAAGGCGGTATTCCCAGCTACATAGGCTAGCATGATAACCCAACAGAGCCAGGATAAGCGCTGACTCTTGGTGGTTAAAACGCCTAAGTAAGCCACCACAAATAGAATATCAATCAACAAATGCCAGCTAGGTAGCTCCCCAGTCACTACAGGAACGATGGGAAAAACCATAAAAATCAAACTGGCCCAATACATATAGTCTATGCTTTTCAGTCTTTCAAGCATTAAGAATTCTCCTTATGATCTTGAAGGTAAATGGTCAAACCAAACAAAACTGCTGAAAAAACAAGTAGATAAACTGTGGCTGATAAATTGATGCCACCCTCGTTTAAGAAGGTCTTGAGCAACTCCATCAACTGATAAGTTGGTAGACACTTCCCGATTGCTTGCATCCAGTCTGGAAATAAAGAGATGGGCATCCAAAGTCCGCCTAAAACAGCCAAGCCTAGATAGAGAAGATTGCCCACGACAGACATCAGCTGACTAGAAGGCAAGAGTGTCAAGGTCAATCCAAGCGCTACAAAGGCAACACTTCCTACTATCAGCAAGAACCCCGCCCCAATCCAGCTTCCTAAAGGCATATCCACACCTCTGACCAAGTGCCCAACTGAGAAAACAACCAGGATTGAGACCAGATAATCAACCATCATACTTGTTATCTTTGATAGATAATATTCTACCATATTTACAGGGGTATGGCGCAATGTTTTCTGCCAGTTGTTGATTTTATCGGTATGTAAGACAGCTGGAAATGAAAACATGGCTGTCGACATCATGGAAAAAGCCGTCATGGAGATGAGGTAATCACGCATAAAATTAGCTGGTCCACCGGGTGTGTCCTGGTACATGCCTGAAAAGAATAAATAGAAGGCTGTCGGCATACCTACTGATAATAAATAATAGACTAATTGTCGTTTGGTCAATAGAAATTCTATCTTGTTTAGTGCGATCCATCGTTTCATCTTAGTCATCTCCCTTTTGTGTTTCTTCAAAGATTGTATCCAACAAGCTACGATTATTGACTTCGATTTCTTGTATCCTACATCCTGCTTGAACTAACAGTTCCCAGAAAGCATCCGCTTCGCGTGTGACTACTTGCAGAGCATCTTGTTTTTGTACCCACCTTTCAACCAAGACTGACTTCTCAACGACTTCCTTGTAAGCTAGAGGAAGGATAAAATGCTTTTCAATCTCCTCACTACGCATGGCTAGAGGTGTTGTATCGCGAATCAACTCTCCCTTATTAAAGACCAAGATTCGATCCGCTGTATGCTCTACCTCTTCGATATAATGGGACGAATAGAGGATGGTTACTCCCTGAGCTTTTAACTCCTGGACAATTTCCCAAAAGCGTTGACGAGTTGAAGTATCCATGGCAGCAGTTGGTTCATCTAAAAAGACAAGCTTTGGTCGCCCAATCAAGGTCAAGACAAAAGAGAAGAGACGCTTTTGCCCGCCTGACAATTTTTCTGCAAATTGCTCTTTCTGTTGCTGTTCAAACTGCAATAGTTGATCAATTTCTTGTCTGCTCAAAGGGTTTGGATAAATACTTTGAAAGAAAGCAATTAATTCTTTAACCTTTAATTTCTGTACGATCACATTTTCTTGAGGGAGGTAAGCTCTAGTATAGTCTAACTTAGAACTCGTCACTGGTAAACCTTGAATAGATACTTGACCGCTTGTGACCAGTTTATCTCCAAGCAGACAGTCCAAGAGTGTGGTCTTCCCAGCACCATTTGGCCCAATCAAGGCGATGCATTCACCTTCAGCTACCTCAAAGGAAATATCCTTCAAAATAGCCTTGCCCTTGATGTTTTTATTTAGGCTTTCTACCTTAATCATGTTCATGATATTCTCCTTTCAGCCACTCCTTTCCCATATGAAAGGCGATAAAAATCATAAATCCTAGTCCCCAGGCACCACGGATGAATTGGTGAAGGAAGATTTGATCAAACCAACCTGTAAACATTTCTACCAACCATACCACTAGTGATAGTCCAATAAAAAGATGGAGAAACGCTTTTTTCATTTTTCAAACTCCTTTTTCACATCTGAGACTAACTTCAAACCTTCTCGGATAAGCCAGGACATCATTCCAAATCCTGCAAATAGCTCCCAAGGAAAATGATAGAAATCTTCATCCAATCCTGAGAACATGAGATAAGTCATGACTCCTGCTGCTACTAAACTCATTGCGACAATTACTTTATGTTTCATTTTTTCTTCCTCCACTTGATACATCTAGTATAATTCTTTGAAGGTAGAATCACTAGAAGCTTCTGTCATGAGGAGATATGACAAATGTCATAAAAATTCTGTTCAAAACAAGCAAGATACACTATACAATAAAACACAAGTAGAAAAATTTAAGGCAGCTTCCTCAAAAGAAATATCAAACCCCATTCACACTATAATGTAAACTAATACTTACCTAAACTCGTAATAGAAGCAATTTTTATAACATTCAAACATATATTATAGGTTCAACAAAAACTCTTCTATTGCTTTATTAAGAATTAATAAGAGTTATAAAATCTATAAAATTTCAATGTGTATAATTAACTACCGTATTATTAAACAGGGTAGGAAACAAAAAAGTATACTCTGATTTTCAATGAAAATCAGAGTATAAAATGAATTACTGAAATTCAAAAAAGAGAGAAGCAAACTGTTTCTCTCTTAATGTATATAATATCTAGTTAAATAAAAAAGATACGCTTACGTATCTCTGTAATGAATCGGGAAGACAGGATTCGAACCTGCGACACCTTGGTCCCAAACCAAGTACTCTACCAAGCTGAGCTACTTCCCGAGTTAAATAGAAAAATGCACCCTAGAGGAGTCGAACCTCTAACCGCCTGATTCGTAGTCAGGTACTCTATCCAGTTGAGCTAAGGGTGCTCTATATTATGCCGAGGACCGGAATCGAACCGGTACGATCGTTACCAATCGCAGGATTTTAAGTCCTGTGCGTCTGCCAGTTCCGCCACCCCGGCCTCTCTAAGCGAACGACGGGATTCGAACCCGCGACCCCCACCTTGGCAAGGTGGTGTTCTACCACTGAACTACGTTCGCACTGTTTTCTTCTATCTAAAAATGCCGGCTACATGACTTGAACACGCGACCCTCTGATTACAAATCAGATGCTCTACCAACTGAGCTAAGCCGGCTCATTTATTATATCTTAATGCGGGTTAAGGGACTTGAACCCCCACGCCGTTAAGCGCCAGATCCTAAATCTGGTGCGTCTGCCAATTCCGCCAAACCCGCAGATATGACCCGTACTGGGCTCGAACCAGTGACCCATTGATTAAAAGTCAATTGCTCTACCAACTGAGCTAACGAGTCTAAAATAACTTTCGTTATTTCAAACGGTCCCGACGGGAATCGAACCCGCGATCTTCGCCGTGACAGGGCGACGTGATAACCGCTACACTACGGGACCTATGGGAGTTAACGGGATCGAACCGCTGACCCTCTGCTTGTAAGGCAGATGCTCTCCCAGCTGAGCTAAACTCCCTAGAGCTAAGCGACTTCCATATCTCACAGGGGGCAACCCCCAACTACTTCCGGCGTTCTAGGGCTTAACTTCTGTGTTCG